>NZ_BAAAZP010000030.1:0-4261 GCF_039536965.1 Nonomuraea antimicrobica
CCTGCGCGCCGCCTGCCCCTGCGCGCCGCCTGCCCCTGCGCGCCGCCTGCCCCTGCGCGCCGCCTGCGTCTGCGGGCCTCCCGCACGGGCCCGTCACCGGGGGCCCGTGCGAGAACCAAATCCCTATGCGAGACCACCCCTATGCGAGGGCAGGCGCCCCGCGGTCCACGTAGGCCGCCAGTGCCCGCACCCGGTCGGCGTGCTGGTCGTGGCCCACGATCACCGGCGGCTCGTTGTACGGCATCGCATCCGACGACCGCCGCAGCTTGATGTATTGTCCGCAGGCGTCGATCGCGTACGGCTCCATGTCGTCCTGCAACGCCCCGATCACCGTGATCCCGTACGTCTCCCCGATCCGCCGGAACAGCGCCACCGCCTCCCTGCGGTGCTCCTTGCCCAGGTTGCGCCCCAGCTCGTCGAGCACCAGGCACAGGTGCCCGCCCCCGGAGGAGGCGATGGCCGCCGCGCACACCAGCTTGACGGCCTTCTCGTCCATGAGCGCCGTGTTGGCCCGCCGGTTGTACGGCACGTACCCCTGCCCCTCGCCCCGCCGCCACTTCGGCGTCACCCGCCACTGCCAGCGCTGCTCGGGGTCGGCGGGCGCGGGCGGCACCGGGAACTCCAGCGTCGCGCCGTAGCCTCCGTAGGAGGTGTCGAGCTTGTCGAACTCCTCGGCCACCCGCGTCAACCGGGCCTTGATCGCCGCCGTCAGCGCGGCCCGGTGCACGGCGGTCGACTGGGCCGCCTCGTCCGCGCCACGGGCCGCCGCCGCCAGGTCGCGCTGCCGGGTGACGATCTGGGCCTCGATCTGGCGGCGCTGGTGGCGTTCGTACTCTTCCTGGCCGCGCAGGTAGGACGCCAGCGACCCGCACACCGCCGCGAACGTCGCCTGCTCGCGCGCCGTGCTGCCCTCCCGCTCGCTCATCAGGAACCGCAGCTCCTCCGGCAGCTCGGCCTCCTCCTCTGGGAACGTGTCGCGCAGCGCCTGGTCGAGATGGCGTTCGGCGACCCGCCACCATTCGTCGGCCGCGCGCGGGCGTTCGTCGTCGGGCTGGGCCTGGAGCCATTCGCGGGCGGTCTCGACCGTGCCGCCCCAGTCGGCGGCCAGCGCGTCGAGCTTGAGCGCCGCGCGTTCGGCGCCGACCTTCGCCTCCTGCTCGCGTGCCTGCGCCCGCTCGGACTCGTGCCGCTGCCGGCGGCCCTCCAGGCGCTCGATCTCCATGTCCCGGGTACGGGCACGGAAGTCGAGCGCCGTCGTCTGACGTTCGGCCTCGGCGACCTTCGGGGTCAGCTCGTCGACGGCCGAGTTCAGCTCGCCCAGCCGGGTACGCCGGTCGGCCAGCTTGGCCTCCAGCTCGGCCAGCCGCACCCCGGCCCTGGCCCCTTCCAGCCGCCGCTGCGCCTGCGCGACGGCCTCCTCCCCGTCGCCTACGGCCTGGGCCGCGTTCTCCTGGACGTCTCTGGCCCGGTTGAGCCGCTGCTCGGCCGCCTTGATCCGGGCCTCCCGGCCGGTGGCCACCCCGTCGAACGCCCCGACGACGCTCACCCCCGCCGCGCTGACCAGCACGGACCCTGGCAGGTCGGCCAGCGCGGCGACGGCCGCGCCGAGCTGGGCGGCGTCGACGATCACGGCGTGCTCGTCGGGCCAGCCGCGCAGCTCCCCGATCGCGAGCCCGCCCGGCGACCCCCCGGCGGCGGCCCGCGTCTTGCCGTAGCGCGCCTTGAGCGCCTCGCCCAGCGCCTGCCCCGCCCCGTCGTGCCCGTCGTCCGGCCGCTCGGCATCCGTCCGCCCGTCGTCTGACAGCTCGCGGTCTGACTGCTCGCGGTCTGACTGCTCGCGGTCCGGCAGCCCGGTGTGCGGTGGTGTGTGGGCGGCGTCGCGGGCCTGCTCGGCCACGTCGAGGGCGTCGAGCAGGCCGGTCGCGCCGATGCCCGCCGCCGCCAGCGCGTTGAGCTGGGACGCCGCCGGCCCGCCCTCGGCGTCGTCGAGCGCCGCCTGGGCCGAGGCCACCTCCTGGTCGGCCACCCCGAGCGCCTTGAGCGCCTCGTTGAGCCGCAGCCGGGCCTCGCCCAGCTCCCGCTCGGCCGTCGGCACGTCGCGCCCGTCGGCGAACCGGCGCGTCTCCTCCAGCGCCGGGATCGCACCGCGCAGCTCGTCGGCCGAGTTCTCCGCCACGGCCCGGTCGGCGTCGAGCTTGGCCGCGCGCGCCTGCAAGGCCACCAGCTCCTTGCGGGCCTGCGAGACCTGCCGGTCGAGCGTGTCTTCCCGCAAGGTGGCGATCTCCGCCTTGACCATGGCGATCGCCTCCACGGCGGACTCACCGGCCGCCTGATGGCGATCGAGGTCGGCGGCCAGCGCCTCGTCCTTGCCCGCCGCGTCGGCCAGCTTGCGCGCCTGCCGCCCGCGCCAGCAGCGCAGCGCGTCGGCCAGCCGGATGCGGGCCTGGTCGCGCCGGTCGAACGTGGCCAGCAGCGCCTTCGACTCCGTCTCGAACTCGGCCAGCCGGTCGGCCGCCTGCGCCGCGCGCACCCGCTTGGCGTGCTCGTCGCGCCGGGCCTCGCGCTCCTGCTCCAACTCGGCGTCGAGGCCGGTGAGCGCGGCGATGGCCTCGAAGACCCGCTCGGGCGAGATCTCGTTGAGCGGCTGGGAGAGCAGGTTGGTGGCGACCTTGCTGCGTACGGACGTGGACAGGAACGACACGCACCTGACCCGGTCACCGTAGAGGACCTTGGTCAGGTCACGCGCCACGACGTCGCGCCGCCCGGCCGACTTCGGCAGCGACGCCCAGATCTCGTCGGCCCGCGCCACCCGCTCGGCCTCCGACGGGGACGCCGCCAGATGCACCCCGTCACGCCAGCGGATCTCGAGGTGCGGCGCCTCCTGGTTGACCTTCAGCCACACGGTCAGGGCGCCGCCCGAGCTGTCGGGCACCTCGAACAGCTCCCCGCCCGCCCCCTCGGCCTCGTCGAGCACGAGACCCGCCTCGTCCGGGACAGGGCCGCCGGGCACCGCCCCCGCACCGGGGTCGAGCCCGGGCTCCTCAGGAGCGGGGGCGAACCCGTCCATCCCGGGCGGGCCGAACACGCCCACGATGTAGCCGTGGTCAGCGCTCGCCCACTGCCTGGCTCCCGCGCCGCTGGCCAGCTCCGCGTTGAACAGCAGCTCCGACACCGCCTTGGCGCCCGACGCGAAGCGCCACTGCTCGTCGCCGAGCAGCGCCGTGATCGACGCGATGAACGAGGACTTGCCCGCCCCGTTGGAGTCTTTCGGCCCCGCGCCCGCCACGACGATCAGCGTGCCGGGGACGGTGGGCACCGGATGGGTCGACAACCGTGAGATGTTGACCGCCTGTACGGCGATCAGCACCCGGTCTCCGACGACGTTCTCCACCTGCGACACCTTGAACCCCCGTAACCCTTCCATCCATGACAGACGCCAACGTGGGCGTCACTTGGCCGATCTCCGCGCGAGCACGGCGGCGGCCAGCGGCGTGCTCGGCCCGGCCGCCAGGATCAGCTCCTCCTGCAACCGCCGCCGTGCCGCCGGCGTGAGCCGGTGGAACTGCGGCCCCGGCACGTAGCCGCCCGCCTCCCCACCCGTTTCCCCGCCCGCCTTCACCTGGCCGAGCAGCCCCGCGTGCCGCAACACGCGCAGCGCCGCCTCCAGCTCGCCGATCGGGAGCTGGGTGTGCCTGCGCAGCTCGTCGACCGGCGTGGGATGCGGCGACAACCACGAGTCTTCCGGCAGCAGGCCCTCGGCCCTCGGGATGGCCACCGAGTGCACCAGCACGAGCGTCAGCACCGCCCGCTCGCTCACCCCCAGCCGGGCGCGCGCCGGATCGGGCGGGCCAGGCTCGGCCGCCACGGCGTCGTCGTAGCCGGAGGTCCAGCGGTCGCGGTGCTGGATCAGCGTGCGACCCCGCCTGGCCAGCATCTCGCCCAGCGTGCGGCGCAGCGCCGGGTCGCGCAGGGCGGCGAAACGCACCTCCTGCACGGGCTCTGCCGCGTGCTCGACCACCATGAACGCGGCCACCAGCTCGGCCCGCCGCCGCTCGTCGTAGCCGCCGAGCAGGTCGTCGAACTCGGCCCCGCCGCCCTCGACCCGCCCCCCGACCCCACCCACGGGCTCACCGGAGACCACCGCCGCACCCGCGCCCAACTCGCCCGCGCCCGACCCGCCCGCGCCGGGATCGGCGACCACGGCAGGCTCACCGGCCGCCACGGGCTCACCGGCCGCCACGGGCTCACCGGCCGCCACGGG
>NZ_BAAAZP010000031.1:0-74653 GCF_039536965.1 Nonomuraea antimicrobica
CCTGACGGGTTCACCAGCCGAGATCAATTACCCGGTCAACGTTCCGGGACGGCCCACTAGCCGTACGAACGGCTCACGAAACCGTCAGGGCGGACCAGCACCGTCCCGTACGGCCAGCCGTCCACGACGTGCACCGGGACGTCGGCCTCCACGCCGGGATCGGCCGTGAGCACGCACCACTGCGATCCGACGAGATCCAGCGTGGACACCCCGTCGGCCACCCACATGTGCGGCAGGCGGGATCCCGGCGACCCGTCGAGGTCGAGGGCGACGTCCTCGGTGGAGGGGAGCTCCGCGCCGCCGTACCGGTAGCCCATGTGCACCACCGGCGCGTTGATCGCCCCCGCTGCCTTGCGCGCCTCCGCCATGTCCTTCCCCCAGTGCAGGGACGGATCGTTGAACCGCAGGCGCGCCTGCTCCATCGTCATGAGGGCCACCGGATGGCGCTCCGCGTGATAGGTCTCCAGCAGTTCGGGCCCGGCCTCACCGCGCAGCACGTGCGCGAGCTTCCACGCCAGATTGTGCGCGTCGGCGATGCCGGCGTTCAGCCCGAACGCGCCCAGTGGGGGGATGGCGTGCGCCGCGTCGCCCACCAGGAAGACCCGTCCGACGGAGAGGCGATCAGCCACCTGGCCGCGCCCACGGAACGTCTGCACGCTGCGGATCTCCACCTCGATCGACGGGTCGCCGAGCGCGGTGCGGATGAGCTCCGGAGTCGGCTCCGTGTCGAGGGGGGTGAGGAAGACCCACTCGCGTTCGCCGTCGACGGTCACCAGCAGGCCGGTCGCGTCCGGATGCTCGATGTCGCACATGGCGAACGGCCGGCGCGGACGCAGATCGGCGCCGAACAGGACGCTCGTCGTCTCCTGACCAATCACGCCGGGACCGGTGAGGCCGACGCCGAGGATCTGCCGAACCCGGCTGCGCACACCGTCGGCCGCCACCAGATAGCGCGCCCGCACGACACGCCCGTCGGACAGGGTCGCCGTGACACCGTCGGAGTCCTGCTCGAACGAGTCGAGCGCCACGCCGAACTCCACGTCGCCCGCCTTGGTGATCAGCACGCGGTCGAACCGGTTCTGTGCGCAGGTGCCGCGGATCCTGGCCGGCGTGTAGGTGAACTCGGCCGCGCCTTTCGTCTTCCACGCCACGCCTTCGGTGAAGTCGGCCTCGGCGAGCGTGCGCCCCCTGATCTTCCCCGCCCGCAAGTCGACCGCGGCCTCGTTGACCGCTTGCTCCAGGCCGACCTCGCGCAGGATCTCCACCGACCGCAGCCCGATGCCGTTGGCCCTGGGGTGGTGCGACAGCTCCGGCTTCTCCTCGACGACGAGGGGCTTGACGCCGTGGTGGCGCAACAGCACCGCGAGCATCAGCCCGACGGATCCGCCGCCGGCTATCAGAACATCTGTGGATACAGTGTGCCCATTCATGGGAACACTGTATCCACTTCGGTAGACTCCTGTCCATGCCGCTTATCTGGGAGCGCGAGCCGTACCGGCCGAAAAGGCAGGCCCTGAGCGTGGAGCGCATCGTGGACGCGTCCGTCGCCATCGCCGACGCCGAAGGGCTCGACGCGCTGTCGATGCGCCGCGTCGCCGCCGAGCTGTCGACCGGCACCACCTCGCTCTACCGCTACGTCGACAGCCGCGACGACCTGCTCGACCTCATGGCCGACGCGGTGCAGGACGACCACGTGCCGCTGACGGGAGACTGGCGCGCCGACCTCGAGGCGTACGCCCACCACGAGCGTGAGCTGTGGCTGCGGCACCCCTGGCTCGCCCCGCTGCTGGCGACCCGGCCATCGCTCGGCCCCAACTGGCTGCGCGGCCTGGAGCACGCCCTCGACGCGGCCGCCCCGCTGACCTCCGACGCCGCCGACGCGGGCTCGGTCGTCGGGCTGATCAGGGACTACGTGCGCGGCGCGGTCATGCGCGAGCTGGCCGAGAAGGAGACCCGGCGGCGCACCGGTCAGACCGAGGACGAGTGGCGCGCCGACGTCGCCCCCTACATGCGCAAGATCGTCGAGAGCGGCGCATATCCCCGGGTCGCGCGCATGACCGAGTTCGCCGACCTGAGCCCGGCCGAACAGTTCTCGTACGGCTTGCACCGCATCCTCACCGGGATCGCGGCCTCGCAGCAGACGGCAAAGTGACGAGCGAATTCTGGCGGGGGTGGCTCAGAGCGTTCTGAGCATGCCGCCGTCGATCACGAGGTCCGAGCCGCTCATGTTGGCCACGCGCCCCGACGCGAGGAGCACCACGAGCGCCGCGATCTCCTCAGGGTCGGCGAACCGGCCGGTCGGCACGCCGACGGCCGCCGGAAGCCGATCGGTGAGGTCCTCGGGGGCGATGTCCTGCCGCCGGGCGAGCGTGTCGCCCGGCCCGCCCGGGGACGTCCAGACGTCTGTCCACACCGGGCCGGGTGAGATCGTGTTCACCCGCAATCCGCGGGCGCCGAACTCCTCGGCCAGCGCCTTGCCGAGGTTCGACAGCGCAGCCTTGGCCGCGGACTGGGCGACCAGGCGCGGCTGCGGCAGCCTGGCGTTGACCGAGCTGATGTTGACCACCGCGCCACGACGGTCCAGCAGGCTCGGGAGCGCCGCCCGGGTCGCGCGGACCGCCGACATGAGCGTCAGGTTGAACGTGTGCAGCCACGCCTCGTCCTGGAGCTGGAGGAACCCGCCGGCGGGCGTCGAGGTGCCCGCGACGTTGTTGACGAGCAGGTCGATCCCGCCGTGCCGGTCGATCGCGTGCCGCACGAGACGCTCGGGCCCGTCGGGAGTGGCCAGGTCGACCGCCACCGCGTCCGGCGTCGCGTCCTTGAGCGCGTCGGTGACCGTACGGCTGCCCGCGACGACGGCGAACCCGTCCTCGGCGAGCGCCCGTACGATCGCGAGCCCGATCCCCCTCCCCGCTCCGGTCACCACGGCGATGCGTGCCGTCCCATTCGGCATCGGGTTCACCCTCCCCGGGCTCGTTGCTTGCGTCACGCTAGCGACCCTAGAACGGCGCCTTTCTTCACGCAAGGGAGCAGCTAGACTGGCCTCGTGCTGCCTCGGACCTATCCAGACATCAACTGCTCGATCGCGCGGACCCTGGAAGTGGTGGGCGAGCGCTGGACACTGCTCGTGGTACGCAATGCCCTGGCCGGGATGACGCGGTTCGAGAAGTTCCAGCAGTCGCTGGGCATGGCGCCGAACGTGCTCGCCGACCGGCTGAGCCGGCTCACCGACGCCGGAGTGCTCAGCCAGCGCCAATACAGCGACCGGCCCGCCCGCTTCGAATACGTGCCGACCGCCAAGGGGCGGAACCTGTGGCCGGTGCTCGCGGCGATGGTCGCCTGGGGAGACCGCTACTACGCGCCCGACGGGTCGCCCAGACTGCTGGTGCACGACGGGTGCGGCGGCCGGATCGCCCCCGAGCTGACGTGCACCACCTGCTCCACGACCGTCGATCCCGATGCCGTGACCAGCGTCGAAGGGCCCGGGGAGACGAGCCGCTCGACGTAGGGCGCCGCCTACGCCCAGGGGCGCGGGAAGGCGTCGCCGTCCAGCGGGTCGCCCGCGGCGAGCCCGAGAGGGTCGGTCACGACGTGCTCGCTCCCGCTGTAGCGGGTCGCCGCGTCCATGTAGATCGTGACGTGCGCGAGACGGGCCTGGTCGGTACGGTTGGGCAGCGCCATGTGGCCCGTGTACCCGCTGTGGAAGGTGCAGTCGCCGGCCCGCAGCGGCACGGTGACCCGAGGGATCCAGCGCAGGGACGGGTCCATCTCGAACAGGTCCTCCTCGTGGTGGAGGTCCTGCGGGCGCAGCCCCGTACGGTCCTGGGTGCCCGGCAGGAAGGTCATGCAGCCCCGTTCCGGCGGAACGTCGACCAGCGCGATCCACGCCGACAGCGGCAGCCGGTCGCCCGCATGCGGCCAGTACGGACGGTCCTGGTGAAACTCCGTGGCGGCGTTGTTGTGCGGCGCCTTGACCAGCATCTGGTCGTGCCAGAGCCGCAGCGGGAACCCGGCGAGCTGCTCCGCGAGCCGGCCGAGCCGCCGGTCGAAGGTCAGCTCCCTCAGCGTCTGGTCGCGTTCCCAGACGTTGACCAACTGGCTGAAGACGGCCTGCTTCTCCAGGCTCTCGGCACGGTGCGCCGCCAGGAACACCTCTGCGCTCGCACGGAAGCGCTCGACCTGCTCGGGTTCGAGCACGCCCCTCACTCGGACGAAACCGTGTTCACGGTACGCCGCCACGAGCTCGTCCTGCACCCTGCCGTCGGCGTCGACGTCGCTCGCGAACCGCCCTGTCGCGGTCGTTTCCATCACTGACCTCCAAGGTTCTGGTCTCTGGACACCTGTAAGCCTCGTCGCGATGGGCCCCCGCGGGCTAGGCCGATCCCGGCCTGTGGTCGTACGATTCCGACATGCCTGCCACCCTGCACGAGTACGCGCTGTTCGCCGGGAGCCCGGTCATGGCGGGCGTCCACCACCTGACCTCCGGCATCGAGCAGCACGCGCACGACTTCCTCGAGATCGCCGTGATCGGAGCGGGCCACGGCCGGCACGTGACCAGCCGGGGCGCGCACCCGTTGCGGCGTGGGCAGGTCGTCGTGCTCCGGCCCGGCGCCTGGCACGGGTTCGCGGACTGCGCCGGCCTCACCGTCGCCAACTGCTGCCTGTCCGCCCAGGCGCTCCGGTCCGAGCTGGCGGCCCTGTACGACCTGCCGATGCTGCGCCGGATGCTCTGGACCGACCCGGTGGCCTCGGGCACGCACGGCGTGGCCGTCACGTCCGTCGATCCGGCCGCCGCCGATGCGGCCATCACGGAGATCGGCCTGCTCGAACAGGACCTTCGCGCCGAGCGGCGGCGGCCGGGCCGCGTGCTCGGCCGGTTGGTGACCGTGCTCGGGGTCCTGTCCGACGGCCGTGAGCCCGAACGAGAGACGCTCGAGCCTGCCGTCCACCCCGCCGTCGCCGACACCGTCGCCCGGATCGAGGCGGAACCGGCCCAGCCCTGGCGGCTGGACGACCTCTCCAGAGCGGTCAACCTGGATCCCGCCTATCTCGGCCGGCTGTTCAGGCAGTACGTCGGGTTGACGCCGCTGGGCTTCCTGGCCCGGGTGCGGGCCGAGCGGGCCGCCACGCTGCTGGCGCACTCGTCCCTGCCGACGGCCCGGGTCGGCGCCGCCGTCGGCTGGGACGACCCGACCTACTTCGCCCGCCGCTTCCGTACGCTGGTCGGGCTGACGCCCACCGAGTACCGGCGGCGCAGCCGGTCAGCCGCCCACCCCCGGCCCGGCGCGGCGGACGAGCACCAGAATCCCTGACGGCCCCCCGTAGTCCTTCACCCTCACGCCCGCCGACATCCTTCAGGTGGTCCGTGTCAGCGCGGTGACGGCCCGGTGTCAGCGCGTCCGGCGATGGTTGACGCCATGGACACCCGCTCACGAACAGCGATCAGGCCGCCCGCACTCACGCTCAAGATTCCGGCTTGCACCTCAACTATTCGGCGTTGCTAAGTACCAGTAGTCAGTGTTACTTTGTACCGGTAGTCAGCAACACCGAGTAGCTGAAAGGGGGATGACGATGAGCGGGCAACTGACGGAGATGCTCAAGGGGTCACTGGAGGGCATCGTCCTGGCGATCCTGTCCGGCCGGCCCGCCCACGGCTACGAGATCACGGCGTGGCTGCGCGACCGGGGCTTCGCCGACATCGCCGAGGGCACCATCTACGCCCTGCTGATCAGGTTCGAGCAGCGCGGCCTGGTCGACGTGCGGAAAGTGCCGTCGGAGCAGGGGCCGCCGCGCAAGGTGTACTCCCTCAACACCCAGGGACGGAAGTACCTCGACGAGTTCTGGAAGAGCTGGAGCTTCCTGGCCGAACGGCTCCAACAGCTTCGCAAAGGAGGCAAGTAGACATGGCCGACGAACCGAAGAGCCGCTACCTGCAGTACCTGGAGATCGTCACCGGGTCGCTGGAGGAGAAGAAGCGCTATCGGCAGTACAAGGCGCGCATCAAGCGACTTCCGGAGAACTACCGCACGGCGGTCGAAGCGCTGGAGCGGTACCTGATGCACTTCGGGCCGGCCGACGGCGCCGGCGCGATGGCGATGTACGAAGACCTCGCCGAGCTGTTCGAGCAGAGCGCCGCCGACCAGACCCCGGTCCGCGACATCTTCGGGGACGACCCCGTGGAGTTCGTCGAGGCGTTCATGGCCAACTACCCCCTCGGCCAGTACCGGACCCGGGAGCGCAACCGCTTCACCAGCGCCATCGACCGCGCCGCCGACGAGAACACCACAAGAACGGACAGGACAGACTGATGACGACACAGCAAGCCCCGGCGATCCAGGTGCACGGCCTGGAGAAGTCCTACAAAGACCTGCGAGTGCTGCGCGGCGTGGACCTCACCGTGGCGCGCGGCAGCATCTTCGCCCTGCTCGGCTCCAACGGGGCGGGCAAGACCACGGCCGTGAAGATCCTGTCCACGCTGCTCAAGGCCGACGCGGGGATCGCCCGCGTGAACGGCTTCGACGTCGCCACGCAGGCGGCCGATGTGCGGGAGTCCATCAGCCTCACCGGACAGTTCGCCGCCGTGGACGAGATACTCAGCGGGCGGGAGAACCTGGTGCTGATCGCCCGGTTGAGGCACCTCAGAAACCCCGGCAAGGTCGCCGACGACCTGCTCGCCCAATTCTCGCTCACCGACGCGGGCGGCCGGAAGGTGTCCACGTACTCGGGCGGCATGCGCCGACGTCTCGACATCGCGATGAGTCTCATCGGCAACCCGCCGGTCATCTTCCTCGACGAGCCCACCACCGGGCTCGACCCCCAGGCCCGCATCGAGGTCTGGCAGGCCGTCAAGGACCTGGCCGCCGGCGGCACCACGGTGCTGCTCACCACCCAGTACCTGGACGAGGCCGAACAGCTCGCCGACCGGATCGCGATCCTGCACGAGGGCCGGATCATCGTCAACGGCACCCTGGACGAGCTCAAGCAACTGCTGCCGCCCGCCAAGGTCGAATACGTCGAAAAGCAGCCGACCCTCGAGGACGTCTTCCTCACCCTCGTCGGCACGAAGGCATAAGGAACAACGATGACCAAGCACTTCTTCGGCGACACCACCGTCCTGCTGGGACGGTCCCTGCGCCACATCACCCGCAGCCCGGACACCATCATCACGACCGCGGTCATGCCGATCGCCATGATGCTCATGTTCGTCTACGTGTTCGGCGGCGCGATCAGAACGGGTTCGGACACGTCGTACGTGAACTACATGCTGCCCGGCATCCTGCTCATCACGGTCGCCTCGGGCATCGCGTACACCGCGTACCGGCTGTTCATGGACATGCAGGGCGGCATCTTCGAGCGCTTCCAGTCGATGCCGACCGCGCGCTCGTCGGTGCTGTGGGCACACGTGCTGACCTCGCTGGTCGCCAACCTGGTCTCGCTCGTGGTCGTCATGCTCGTGGCCCTGCTCATGGGCTTCCGCTCGAGCGCGGGAGTGCTGGCGTGGCTGTCGGTGGCCGGCATCCTGATCCTGTTCACCCTGGCGCTGACCTGGATCGCCGTCATCCCCGGCCTGTCCGCCAAGACGATGGAGGGCGCGAGCGCGTTCTCCTACCCGCTCATCTTCCTGCCGTTCCTCAGCTCGGCCTTCGTGCCCACCGCCACCATGCCCGGCCCGGTGCGCGCCTTCGCCGAGCACCAGCCGGTGACCTCCATCGTCAACGCCGTCCGCGCCCTGTTCGCCGAGCAGCCGGTGGGCACCGACCTCTGGATCGCCCTGGCCTGGTGTGTCGGCATCCTCATCGTCGCCTACGTCTTCGCCATGAACACCTACCGCCGCAAGATCTCCTAGCCAGGGAGCGTGGCGGTTCCCTGACCGAACCCTTCGAGCTCCGCACAACACGTACTGCCGCGAGACAAGGAAAGATCATGACTGAACCCCTCCACACCGTCGCGACGATGCCGACCGAGCGTCAGCGCGGCTGCCCCTTCGACCCGCCCAGGGAGCTGATCGAGGCCGGTGAGCAGGGCCCGATCAGCCGCTTCCCCTTCCCCGACGGGCACCAGGGCTGGCTGGTCACCGGATACGACCTGACCCGGTCGATCCTGGCCGACCCCCGCTTCAGCTCCCGCAAGGAGCTCATGCGCCACCACCCGACCATCGACTACGGCGACATCGAGGTCCCCCCGGCACCGCCCGGCGAGTTTCTCCTGATGGACGAGCCCCAGCACGGCCGCTACCGCAAACCGCTGGTCGGCAAGTTCACCGTCCGCCGGATGCGGCTGCTCACGGAGCGCGTCGCGCAGATCACCGCCGAGCACCTGGACGCCATGGAGAAGGCCGGGCCGACGGCCGACCTGGTGACCGCGTTCGCCAAGCCCATCCCCGCCATCGTGATCTGCGAGCTGCTGGGCGTGCCGTACGAGGACCGGGGCCGCTTCCAGGAGAACATCGACAAGTTCCTCGGCGGCGAGGCCGGCGACGAGGAGCTGATCGCCGCCTACCTCGCGACCCAGCAGTACCTCGCCGAACTGGTCGCCGCCAAGCGCGCCAATCCCACCGACGACGTGCTCAGCGACCTCACCGACAGCGACCTGACCGACGAGGAGCTGAAGGGCATGGCCCTCATCCTGCTGTCGGCCGGGTTCGACACCACCGCCAACATGCTGGCACTGGGCACCTTCGCCCTGCTGCGGAACCCGGAGCAGCTCGCCGCGCTGCGCGCCGACCCCGGCCTCGCCGACCAGGCCGTGGAAGAGCTGCTGCGCTACCTGTCCGTCGCCAAGCAGTTCTACCGGGTCGCGCTGGAGGACGTCGAGCTGGGCGGCCACACCATCACGGCCGGCACGACCGTCATCCTGTCCCTCAACACCGCCAACCGCGACCCCGAACGCTTCCCCAACCCTCACACGCTCGACCTCCACCGGCAGGACGGCGGCCACCTGGCCTTCAGCCACGGCATCCACCAGTGCCTGGGCCAGCAACTCGCCCGCGTCGAGATGCGCGTCGCCTTCCCCGCCCTGCTCAACCGCTTCCCCACGCTGCGCCTGGCGGTACCGGCCGAAGAGGTCGCGCTGCGCCCGGAGGCCGCCGACATCTACGGGGTCAAGAGCCTCCCGGTCACCTGGGACGCCTAACCACGCACCGATGACAGGCGACGTCGACCGGCGCCTGTCCAGAAGTCCCCTGAGTTTCAGCTCCCCAGAAAGGAATCGCGTCATGGCAGACACGACAAGCGGAACCCCTGAACATGGACATGTCGGGCGCCGGACCGTGTTGAAGGGCGTGCTGGGCGCCGGTGCGCTCGCCGGCGCACACGCCGCACTCACCGGCCGCGCCAACGCCTCCGTGAGTGGCGGTGGTGACGATGGCGAACGCGGTGTCGAGCACGGCTGGGGAAAGGTCGCCGACGCGTTCCGCGCGAACTTCAAGAACCCTGGCGAGGTCGGCGCGGCGTGCAGCGTCTACGTGGGCGGCCGCCCCGTCGTCAACCTGTGGGGCGGCCTCGCCGATCGCGAGGCGAACCGGCCGTGGCGCGAGAACACGATCGTCCAGGTCGCATCCACGACGAAGGGCGCCACCGCCATCTGTGCCCACCTGCTGGTCCAGCGCGGTGAGCTGGATCTGGACGCCCCGGTGGCGCAGTACTGGCCGGAGTTCGCCGCCGCCGGCAAGGAGCGGATCCCGGTGCGCTGGCTGCTGTCGCACCAGGCCGGCCTGCCCATCGTCGACGGACCGCTGACCTTCGAGCAGGCGTGCGCCTGGCACCCGGTCATCCGCGCACTGGAGGCCCAGAGCCCGCTGTGGCAGCCGGGCACCGAGCACGTCTACCACAGCGTCACGTACGGGTTCCTGGTCGGAGAGGTCGTACGCCGGATCACCGGCAAGTCGCTCGGCACCTTCTTCGCCGAGGAGGTGGCCGCCCCGCTCGGACTGAGCGCCTGGATCGGACTCCCCGAGAAGCAGGAGAAGCGGGTGGCGCGGCTCCACGACGCCGCCCCGTTCAGCGTGGAGGAGCTGCTGGCCGGGCTGATCGCGACCACCGGGCTCGACGCGGACACGGTCACCGCCTGGGTGAACGCCGTATGGGCTCCAGGCTCGGTCCAAGCCCGCGCCGGCGAGTTGGGCGGCGCCCTGACCACCCCCGGATATCACACCACGCGTGCCTGGCGCGCCGCCGAGTTCCCGGCCGCGAACATGCTCGCGGACGCCCGATCGGTCGCGCGCATGTACGCCGCCACGGTCAGCGACGTCGACGGGGTACGGCTGCTCAACCCGTCAACGGTCGAGCGGATGACGGACGTGCACACCGACACGACACCGATGCATGGTCTGCCGCCGGGCCTGAACCTCCCGGCCGACCGCTCCTTCTACATGTCGCTCGGGTTCTGGCGAGCCTGCCAGCCGCTGCCGATGACCGGGCCGGGCTCGTTCGGCCATCCGGGCTCCGGCGGGTCGATCGGCTTCGCCGACCCCGACGCCGGTGTCGGCTTCGGCTACGTCACGAACCTCTGGAACTACCGGCCCGACGACCCGCGGGTGACGAACCTGGCCAAGGCCGTCCGCTCCTGCCTCGGCTGACACCACCACGGGCCCACGGAAGGGGAGAACCCGATGACGACACAGGGTCTTGGGAAGCCCTCCTCACCGGCGCTGCGCGCGTCCGACGAGGACCGCGACCGGGTCACCGAACTGCTGCGCACCGCCGTCGCCGACGGCCGGCTCGATCTGGCCGAGTTCGACGAGCGGCTGGAGGCGGCGCTGTCCGCCCGCACCATCGACGCGCTGGCCCCGCTCGTCTCCGACCTGATCGCGGCGCCAGGCAGCGACCGCGCACTCACGCTGCCGCTCGCCGGGACACCGGTCGAGCCGGCCGCCGAACTGCTCACCATCAAGGAGCGGCACGGCTCGGTGCGCCGCGACGGCCGGTGGACGCTGCCGCACCGGCTGGCGCTGCGCACCGCGTGGTGCGACGTGCTGCTGGACCTGACCGGCGCGCTGCGCAGCGCGCCCGAGCTGGTCGTCGAGCTACGGGTGAGCGGTGGCAACGTGGCGCTGGTGCTCGCGCCGGGCATGGTGCTGGACGCCAACGAGCTGTCGGTACGGCACAGCACGCTGGCGATCAACAGGGACGCCGACGACGACACACCGGAGACCCTGCGCATCCGCTTGACAGGCCGGATGCGGCACGGCCGGCTCGACGTCCACCGGCAACCGCCGCACTCAGCTCGCTGAACAACCGGCCCGCTACTCTGTGGTACCGTATAGCGGTACTCTGCGCTACAGAGTACCAGGAGGAGACGGAAGTGGACCCACGATGGACGGCCTGACGGAGATGCTGAAGGGCACGCTTGAGGGCTGCGTGCTCAAGGTCATCGACAGCGAGGAGACCTACGGGTACGCCATCACGCGTCGGCTGAACGAACTCGGCTTCGCCGACGTCGTCGAGGGGACGGTTTACACCATTCTGCTGCGGCTGGAGAAGAACGGGCTCGTCCAGGTGACGAAACGACCGTCCGGGCTGGGTCCGCCGCGCAAGTTCTATGCGCTCAACGACGCGGGGCGCGAAGAACTCGCGACGTTCTGGGCGAAGTGGGAGTACATCACATCACGCATCGACAAGCTCAAGGAGGGCGGGAGATGAGCTTCTGGGACACCATTACCGGCAACGATCTCACCAGGGAATGGAAGGCGTTCGAAGCTCGGGCCGAGGCGTTGCCGGCCGACTACCGGGCGGCGTGGGAACAGATCAAGGGTCACCTTTTTGCCTACGGGGACTTCACCGGTCGAAACCTGATGCCGATTCTCGACGGTGCCCTTGGGCTGCTTGAGGAGACGGCGGCCGATGGGCAGGGCATTCACGAGGTGGTGGGTGACGACATCGGGGGCTTCTGCGCGGCGCTGGCCGGCGGAGAAGGGGCCCGGAGCTATCGCGACCGGTGGCGCGAGCAGTTGAACAGGAACGTCGCAAGGAAATTGGGTCGGCTAGGAGGCTGACGTGGGCATCCAGGACATCATCGAAGGCAAGAAGCAGTGGCGGGCGCACATGGCGCGGGTCAAGGCGCTCCCGCGGGACTACCAGATCGTCTACAAGGAGATTCAGCGGTACTTCTTCAAGGTCGGGCCGGTCGAGCTGCTCGACGGGTCCCTGCTCTCAGGGATCCTCGACTTCTTCGAGGAGGGCGTCGCGACCGGCAAGGGAGTCCTGGAACTCATCGGCAACGACGTCGCCGCCTTCTGCGACGAACTGATCAAGGACTCGCGTACCTTCGCGGACATCTACCAGGAGTCCATGGGAAATTCCCCAGGATCACAGCGAGGCCCTGACGCGTGACGAGACGCCTCAGGCGTGCCGGCGGCGTACCATCTCGGTGATCCAGATGGGCGCGAACGGAGACGTGCAGCCCGGAGAGGTGGGGTAGTCCTTGAGCACCTCCAGGCGCTCGCCGATGGCGAGCGCCCGGGCGCGGTGCTCGGCGTGCTCGATCCCGATGTGGGCCAGGCACTGGTTCATCGCCCACTGCAGGCGGTCGGGGGCGTCCTTCATCTCCGCCTCGATGACGTCGAGCAGCCGGGGGAGGTCGAGGTCCTCGGGCTGCTTCGTCACGCGCTCGGCGGTCAGCGACCATCCGGCGCTCGCGACCACCGGATCCGGATCGGCGAACCAGGCCAGTCGCAGCTCTTCGCAGTGCCGGGACTTCTTCACCACATAGCTCACGAGCCAGTCGTGCACCTTGGGCGTACGCGCCACGCGCAGCATGACGTCCAGCTCGTCACGCTCGAACGCCTTCGGGCGGCAGATCAGGATCGCCAGCAGTCTCGCCGCGGTGTCACCGGTCTCCCAGAGCCGGTACGCGAGCTCCTGCTGCGTCTTCAGCCGCTTCGCGATCGCGCGCAGCTTGCCGAGGTTCACACCGTGATCGTCACCGTGCCTCTCGTTCACCTCGCGAACCCTCGGGTCCTCAAGGCCGGCCAGCTCGGCCATCACCTCCGCCATCGCCCCGGCCACCGTCGTCCCGGTCAGCGTCGTCTCGGCCACCTGAGCCTCCTGTCCGTCACCTGCGAGATTCAGCCTAGACGGAAGCCGGGCTCCTGCCGTAGACGGATTCGGCGCAGATCGCCTGCACCGCAGGGGTGCGCCGATGAGGCTCCCGACCGTGACCCCCGCCGGTCAGACCCGTTCGACGCTCCAGGTCACGCCGAACGAGGTCAGGAAGTCGAGGAAATCGGCCGGGTCGAAGACCTGGGCCGGTGTGCGGGCGCCAGCGGGGCCGCCGTCCATGACCAGGCGGCGCGCGCCCTCCACGGCGATCACCGCCGTGAGCCGGTAGCCGTCCGTCCCCGTGACCCAGCCGCGGGCACGGTTGCCCGTGATGTCGGTGGCCTCGGCCATCATGAGCCATCGGGCGGTGCTGCGAGCCTCCTCCTCCGGGACCTCCGGGATGCTTTCGACCACGTCAGCGGTCAGCCCTGTGAAGAGGTCGGAGACCTCGGCGCGAATGGCACTCCGTACGCGGCGGACGCGCAGATGACGGGGTGCCATGACGACCCCGGGAAGCGCGAAGGCCGACACTTCCACCTCCGCCCGTTCACCCGGCACGGCGAGGACGGCACGACCGGCCGCCACCTCGGCGGGACGCCATGCGCCGTCGGCGTACTCGAGCGGGGACCGCACGCCGACCTCGGCCATCGACCGAGCCGTGCCGCGTGACGCCGCGCCGGGCAGCCGCAGGTCGGCGATGAGCAGTTCGTCGAGCGGCCCGTCGCCGAGGCGCGCGGCGGTCAGGGCGGCGATGAGGTCGCCGGGCCCGCCGTCGTCCGCCATGGCGGGGACGATCGTCACGCTGGAGTCGGCGTAGGAGTCGAGGATGTGCTTGATGTAGCGCTGTTCTCCTGCGGTGTCGACGTACTGGCATCCCGCGGCGACGGCGGCCCGTACGACCGGCTCGCCCCGGGTGCTGAACGGCCCCGCGCAGTTCACCACGGCATCACAGCCACGGAACGCGGCCGCCAGCCTCTCCGGGTCGTCGAGCCCCGCGACCCGGACGTCGGCTGCCCCGTACTCGGCGGCTCGCTTCCTGAGCCGCTCCTCATCCCGGCCCACCAGCACCGCCGGCACGCTTCTGCGACGCAGCTCGGCGACGACGAGCCCGCCGGTGAATCCACTTGCACCATAAACGGCGATCTTCATGAGAATCACCGTAGGGTGCCGCCAAGAGACACCCAATGACCGTACGTCCACGGTCCATATCCGTCCGTCTCATCATCGCCGCCTCGTCTGTACGATCGATCGTGTGGACGTGCTCAGCGACGCGATCACCGCCATGCGTCTCGGGCGGCCGCACTCCTCGCGTACGGTCTTGCGGGCTCCCTGGGGCGTCCGCTTCCAGCCGCAGGAGGGCGCCGGGTTCCACGTGATCCTTCAGGGTTCATGCTGGCTGATACCGGTCACCGGGGAACCGGTGGCGCTCGGCGTCGGAGACGTCGCGTTCCTGCCCCGCGAACTCGGCCACGCCATCGCGGACGCCCCGACGACACCGCTCACCTGGGCGCGCTCTCCCCTGGCCCCGCTGCAGGAAGGCCCTCCGCCCTCGGACGGTCCCCGCACGGAAATGCTGTGCGGGGCGTACCTGCTGGACCAGTCACGGGCGCACCCGTTGCTCGCGGGGCTCCCCGACGTCGTTCACCTCCCCGCCAGGATCGGCCGCCACCCCTCGCTCCGCGGCGCGATCGAGCTGCTCGGTCAGGAACTCGACGGCGGACCCCGGCCGGGCGGCGACGCGGCCGTGCTCGCGCTGCTCGACGTGCTGCTCCTCTACATCCTGCGCGCGTGGTACGACGACCGGCCCGGCGAGGTGGCCACGGGATGGGGCGCGGCGCTACGAGACCCGGCGGTGCTGGCGGCGCTGCACGGCATTCACGAGCGGCCCGAACGGCCCTGGACCGTACAGTCGCTGGCCGGCCGCTCCGGCCTGTCGCGGGCCGCGTTCGCCCGCAGGTTCTCGGAGCTGACCGGGTCCGCTCCCATGGCCTACCTCACGTGGTGGCGCATGACCATCGCCGCGCGGCTCCTGCGCGACACCGACCTGACGGTCCGCTCCGTGGCCGCACAGGTCGGCTACACCTCGGAGTTCGCGTTCGCCCGCGCGTTCAAGCGAGAACTCGGCACCGCCCCGGGCCACTACCGCGACACCACTGACGCCAACCCTGGCTGAGGCCCCAGGATTTTGTCCACGGGCCGCGCATCGGCGATCGCCCTGATCAGCGAGCCGAGCGGGCCATGCGCTGTCCTGGTCGTCAGCGGGGCGCCGGCTTGCCGACGATGGTGCCGTGGTGGGCACCGCTCGTTCAGGAAGTCGCGAGCAACAAGGCCGTGGTTGTCCCGGTGACCACGGCCAGCACCACGGGCGCCACGGCGTGGGAGCGGTGGCGCCGGTGCGTGAAGTCGCGGGCGCGGAGATGGAATCCCACTGCGCCGATCAACAGCAGCGTGAGACCGGCCGCGGCCGCCACGGCGAGCGGCTTGAACCAGAGGCCGGCCGCGAGCCCGAGCGCGCCGGCGATCTCCAGGGCGCCGATCGAGCGGGTCATCGTCGAGCCGACCCCGAGTCTGAGCAGGTTGGCCGTCACGGGATTCCGTAACAGGACCTTCTGGGCACCGGCGAGCAGGAAGACGAGAGCGACCAGAGCGCTCAGTGTGTTGGCGGCAAACGACATGGTGCGACCCTTCGCGGTAAATAGAACGAACATTCCTTTTTTAGAGAGAGGTTGGCGAGATTGTCAAGTACGAATGTTCGTTCTACGTTGTGGTCCATGGCACGCATGCCCAAGGAGCATCTCGAAGCCCGCCGCCGCCAGATCCTGGACGCCGCCCGGCGCTGCTTCATCCACAACGGCTTCCACGCCACGTCCATGCAGGACGTGCTGGCCGAGGCCGAGCTGTCGGCGGGGGCCGTCTACCGCTACTTCAAGAGCAAGGACGACATCATCGCGGCGACCGCCGCCGAGGCTCTCGCGGAGGTCGCTTCGGCGTTCGAGGCGGACGACGGCGCGCGGCCGCCGGATCTGGACAACATCGTCGATCTGGTGCTGGGGGTCGGGCGCCCGCCGCTGTCCGGCTCGCAGGAGTCGGCTCAACTGCTGGTCCAGGTCTGGTCGGAGGCGCTGCGATCGCCGTCGCTGTGCACGGCGCTGAAGGAGGTCATGGTGGAGGCCCGCGGTGTGGTGGGTGGCCTTGTCGCGCGGCATCAGCAGCGCGGGCTGCTCCCCGCCGACGTCCCGGCCGAGCAGGTGGCCGATGTCCTGATGGCCCTGGTCGACGGGTTCTTGGTGCGCCGCGCGGTGTTCGGTCACGCGGATTCGGCGGCCTTCAGGAACGGCATGCGAGCCCTGATGTCGGCGCCCGCGCAAGCCGCCCCCTAGGGGAGCATGCGCTCTTGACGGCGGTCGGAGGAGCATGCTCTTCTAAAAAGAACGGTCATTCGTTCTACAAGGATGGGTTTGTGACTACGAACGCGGACGTTCTCATCGTCGGCGCGGGGCCGACCGGCCTGGTGCTGGCCATCGACCTGGCACGGCGGGGAGTGATCCCACGCGTCATCGACGCCGGGCGCGCGGACCACCGGGAGAGTCGAGCGGTGTCGATCGTGGCGAGATCGCTGGAAATGCTGGACGATCTCGGGCTGGCCCAAGCCGCCATCGAACGAGGCGTCCCGCTGCACACGCTGAACTTCTACCAGGGCACGACGGCCCTGGCCGAGATGGACGTGACGGCCGTGGACTCCCCGTTCCCGCTGGACCTGTGCATCCCGCAGTGGCAGACGGTCGCGCTGCTGCGCGAGCGCGCCGAGGAACTCGGAGTCACCATCGAATGGGGCACGCGCCTGGTCGGGCAGCAGCCCGGCGAGCACGGCGTCAGCGTGGAACTCGGCCACGAGGACGGTCGCGGCGAACGGTGCGAAACCGGGTGGCTGATCGGCGCCGACGGCGCCCACAGCACCGTGCGCGAGACGGCGGGAATCACCCGGGAGAGAGCCGACCTGAAGCGGGGGTTCATCCTGGGTGACGTCGCCGTGAACTGGCCGCTCACGCGCGACCGCTTCCATGTCTACTTCGGCAAGACCGGCCTCGTGGCTGTCTTCCCCATGGTCGGGGGCTACTGGCGCATCCTGGCCAGCACGCCGGACGACCGGCCGCCGCAGATCCCAGGGCTGGACGACTTCGCCGCCTATGTCGCCGAACGCACGCCTTTGGACTCAGGCGTACGCGATCTGCAGTGGAGTTCATCGTTCGTGGCCCGCGAGAGCCTGGCCGACCGGCTTCGCCAGGGCAGGGTCCTCCTGGCCGGCGACGCCGCGCACAGCCACAGCCCGGTGGGCGGCCAGGGCATGAACACGGGCATGCAGGACGCCTACAACCTGGGCTGGAAACTCGCGCTCGTCGTCACCGGGCGTGCCGAGGAGTCCCTCCTGGACAGCTACGAGGCCGAACGCCGGCCCGTGGTCAAGGCTGTGGTCGAGGCGACCTCGGCCACCACGAAGGCCGCCACCGGCAGCACGCTGGTCGCCCGCAGAGCCAGGCGGCACGCGCTGCGCCTGTTCGGCCGGCTCAATCCCGTGCAGCAACGGCTGTCGAACGCCTTCGGCGAACACCTCGTCCACTACCGCGACAGTGACCTCGTCTCCGAACGCTGGCACGAGTCACAGGCCAGAGCGTGGAGCGACGTCGCCTGTACCGGACCGGAAGCCGGCGAGCTGGTACGGGACGTCTACCTCGAGAACCGTGCGGGACCGGTGGCGCTGCGGCACCTCCTCCGGACGCCGGGCCACCACCTGGTCCTGTTCGCGGCGGGCACGACGGACTCCGCCACCCTGGCCGCCTGGCAGGCTTCCGCACACGAGGCGATGGCCGGGCACGGCGAGGTCCATGTCATCACCCGCGCCCACCTGCCGCACGAGCCCATGGACGGAGTCTTCGCCGATCTGCGCAGCGAGGCGCACAACCGCTACGGCGTGCGCCGCCCCAGCCTGTACCTGATCCGCCCGGACAAGTACGTCGGCTTCCGGGGCGACAGCGTCGACTTCGCACCCGTGAGCGACTACTTCCTCGCCCTGGGCACCCGCCCGTGACACCGCCTGCCGATAACAGGAGCTGGACAACCCCGTGACACAAGAACCGACCACCCCCGAGAGCCTGACCGGAATCGGCGCGACCGCCTTGGGCGTGGCTCTCCTGCGCGCCCAGGAGAGCAGCCGAGCCGACCGGCTGTTCGACGACCCTTACGCGAGGCACTTCCTCCAGGCCGTCGACCCGGCGTTCACCCCTTGGGCCGCCGGGCCTTCTCCGGCGACCGCACGTTTCCTGCGGGTCATGGCCGAGCAGGTCGCCGTCCGCACCCGGTTCCTCGATCGCGCGCTCCTCGATGCCGCAGAAGGAGGATGCGAGCAGGTGGTCCTGCTGGCGTGCGGCATGGATGCCCGCGCGTTCAGGCTCACCTGCCCGCCCGGCGCCAAGGTCTTCGAGCTGGACTTCGCCGATGTGCTCGCGTTCAAGGCCGCCGTGCTCGACCGCCGCGGCGCGACCCGCCGCGTGCCACCGCGTCGAGGTCGCCACCGACCTGCGCCAGGACTGGCCGCGCGCGCTGGCGGAGTCGGGCTTCAACCTGGGGCGGCCGGCCGCCTGGCTGGCCGAGGGCATCCTGTACGCGCTCCCGCCCGAAGCCGCCGACCTGCTCCTCGACCGGATCACCCCGCGGCCGGCTGGCCACGGCACACCTCCCGAAACCCCGCTGAGAGGCCCTCGACGTGCGAACCACCGAAACCGAGCTCGCCCTCTGCGTCAACACCGACTGCCGCGTTCGGACCCATCGCACGTCTCAAGCAAGATCCTGATCTCCTTCGGACAGCCGGTCGGCGGGCTCGAGCGACTGGGCCCATGCGGGGTCGGCTCTGACCTGCGTTGCAAGATCCTGCAGCCGGTTCTGCAACTACTTCACCTGCTTGGCTCCCCCTCGGGGCCGCCATTCTGTGGCGCATGGAACGTTCGGACGTCATCGACACCTGCACGCGTACGGCATCGCACGCCGACCAGCGCGAGCGCATCTCCGATCCACGAAGGCTCCAGATGAACCAGAGGATGCGCCGCCTTCTCGCCGCAAGCGCCGCCGGCGCATGCGCGATCACGCTGGCGGCAGGCTGTTCGAACGGCGCCGGCTCTGCGGCACCGACCGCGACGAACGACGGCACGACCCCGGCGCCGTCCGCGAAGAGCGCGGAGCCGGGACGCTTCGCCTCGGCCAACCCGGGCTCGGTCAACACCTACTGGATCCAGGCGCCGGAGGGCTTGGTCCTCGTCGACACGCTGCGCACGCCGGCCGACGCCAGGAAAGCGGTGGCGGAAGTCGAGAAGACCGGCAGGCCGGTCGCCGCCATCCTGCTCACCCACTCCCATCCCGACCATGTGGGCGGCGCTGGCGCCTTCAAGGAGGCGTTCCCCCAGGCCCCCGTCTACGCGTCCAAGGAGACCGACAAGACGATGCGGGAGGACGAGCGGGGCTTCTACCCGCTGGCCCGTACGGCGAACGCGGACTTTCCCGCCAAAGTCACCTACGCCGACAGGACCTTCGAGGACGGCGCGCCGTTGCAGGTCGGCGGCCTCCGCTTCGAGACCGCCACGTTCGCCCATGGCGAGTCCGACACCGCGACCGTCTTCTACCGCCCCGACACCGGCGATCTCTTCTCCGGCGACCTGGCGACCGGCAAGGTCACGCCCGCGCTGATCGAGGGGACGAGCTGCGGCTGGCTCCAGGTCCTCGACGCGCTGGGCAAGCGTTTCTCTGGGGCCGGGACGATGTACCCGGGACACGGCGCCGCGGGCCCGGCCCGTACGCTGATCGACGAGCAGCGCCAGTACCTGCTGCGGTTCCGCGGGCTGGTCCGTCCGGCCGCCGCCCCTGACTCGCCCGAGGGCAGGACGGTCAGCTCCGGCGAGCAGAAGTCGATCACCGCCGAGATGGAACGCGACTACCCCGGCCATCCGCCAGTCGCGGACCTGCCGACCATCGTGGAGGAGAACATCAAGGCCGTCGCACGGGAGCTGTCCGCCGAGGACCCCGCGAAGACCCCCGCCGTCTGCGCGGACAAGCCCCAGGAAGCGGCGGACGGGCTGCTGGCGCCGGTGAGCGCCTACGTCACCGCGGTCAACGGCCGGGACCTCGACGCGCTGGCGGGGGCGTTCGCCGCCGACGCGGAGCTCGTCGACGTGGGGCGGCGTTTCAACGGCCGCGCCGAGATCCGGGCGTGGGCCGAGGCCGAGGTGATCGGCGGCACGCTCACCGTCATCAGGGTCGCCGAGAACCGGCCCGGCCACCAGCGCCTCCTGGTGCGCTTCGCCCCGGGCGGCCAGGGCGGCTTCGAGGCCAACTACGCCTTCACCGTGGACGGCTCGTCCATCACCAAGGCCGAACTGACCTACGCGAACTGATCGAAGGAGCGACACCGCGGGGCCGGGCGACAGCTCTCGCGGTGTCGGTCGGGGTCAGCGTCGTTCAGCGTTCCCAGGCTCCGGCAGGGACGCTGTAGAAGGTACGGGCCCGCGTCCACCACTCCCGGTCCGCGAAGCGTCCCGTGATCCTGCCGACCACGCACCACAGGGTGTGGACGTCGTGCTCCAGGTCCCCGTCGGGGTCGAGTGCCAGCCCTTCCGTGAAGGGCCGGTAGTCGGGGAGGTGCATGTATCCGCCCTCCTCGTACGGTGGATTGACATCGCCGAGCAGTTCCCCGTCGTAGTGGAGGTGCAGCGGCTCGAGCCCTTCACCCACCTCGCCCCAGAATTTGATCTGGAAGGCCCGCCGCTTTCCGAGCCCGCCGATCGCGGGATGGGTCGAGGACAGCCCGAAGACGAAGAGATGGGTCCAGCCCGGCGTGTGCGGGCCGATCCAGACGCCTTTCGCCGGAGGGCCTTTGTACGTTCCCGCGAGCGTCGTCACGTCGCACTCCAGGCGTGAGCCGGGGTCCACGCGGAATCGGCCGGCCAGCTCTTCCGGATCGTCGCTCTCCACCCAGAGGGCATGAAAGCCGAGCTGGAGCCCGCGGCCGTGCTCGACCAGCAGGTCCCACTGGTTCTGCGCGGGAAGTTCCTGTTCCGTGTCGGTCATTGTTCACATCCTGCTGTCCAACGGGAATGCGGGGCCGCGCTCGGCAGCCCCGCATCCGATGGCCGGTTATTTGACGATCTTCACCCAGAACGGGCTGTCGCTGACCTTGGTGATGGTGTTCTCAGGATCGTAGTCGAGAAGGCGATAGTGGCCGTAGAACGCCTTCAGCGCATCTCCATGATCTTCGTTGTGATCTTTCCTGACCCCTTGAATCGAATAGTGAATCTTGTCCTTCAGCGCTCCCTGCTCGGTCGACGCGAAGGGGTATTCGTCGCACTGCACGTTCCGATAGCCCCATTGCTGGTACACCTCCTTGGTGTAGTACCTGCAATAGGTCCCTCCGTAGGGCAACTCCCAGTTGTCCTCGGGCACCGCGAAGGGAGTCCCGGAGAACACCCTCCTGTTCTTGGCGTAGACGCCCTTGGCGGCTCTCCACAGGGGTTGTCCCTGCGCTGTGGTCGGGGCGGCGGCGTAGTTGCCCCCGATGACCTTCGGCAGTTCGTTGCCCAGCGGCCCCTTGACCGGCGGGCGGCTCTTTGTTCGCCCATCGGTCGTGTCCCCAGGGCGGTAGGGCGGATAGGTGAGGGCGTTCGTCGCCGGGTTCATGGCCTTCTCGATGTGATTGATGACGTCGAGGAATTCGTCGTCCCTGCTCTTGGACATCGTGAACACCCGGTCGGCTCTGATGTAGATGCACCCGCCGGTGTTCGCCGTCTCCTCACCGAAGTTCCCGAGCTCTCTCCAGTCGCAGCGGAAACTGGGAGACCACAGGGGGTTGCTCGGAACGCCCTGTCCCCACCGCACAACGCCCTGCCGTTTGCCTGCTTCGCTGAGGACTTCCTGGTCCCATAAGGGAAGCCGGCCCCGCTTGCTCTCGTACTTGGTGATGGCGGGCAGGATCGAGCAGACCTCCCTGTCGTGTGACGCGGGCTTGGCCGTGTTGATCAGGTACGCGAGGTACGGCGTCGAGCGCCAGCCGGAGATCGTCTTGAGCTGGGTGGGATTGGGGCTGCCCGCCTGGACCGCGCAGCCCTGCGTGTCAAGGTCGAACTCGATCTGGACGTCGTTCAGATCGTCATCCAGCTCGGTACGCCTGACACCTCTGTTCCAGATGCCGAAGTCCGTCAGCTTCACGAAGAACTTGATGTTCTGCGGCTTCAGCCCGGCTTCGCTGCCCTTGTAGACGGCCGTTCCGGTGTGGTTGCCGATGTAGGTGTGCGCCACCCACGTCACGCGGAAGGTGAACACGTCGTCGTCGGTCACCTTGTCCAGCAGATACGCCGGGATCCGCAGCGGCCCGGGGAACAGCCTGACCCACCAGGCGGTCCGGTTCTTGCGCCGCTTGACGCCGTTCTCGTCGACCTCCTCCCATCCGCCGTGCCCGATCCAGCTTGTCCAGCAGGCCGAATGCGGGCGCTCCTGCATCCGCGAATAGGCGTCGGTGAACCTCGGCGCCCTCTCGGTGGCGTAGCAGGTCTCCAACGACGGGTGCTTGTAGTCGAAGTTGCCGGCCATGGCCGGTGCCCCGGCGGCGCCCGGCGTGGCGGACGCCCTGCCCTGGGAAGGCTGGGCGGCGGCCGAGCTCGCCAGCAGGGCGAGGATCTGGGTGGTGTCCAGAGTCCGCTGGAAGACCTGGACCTCGTCCAGGTCGCCCTTCATCCGGCTGCCGAGTGCCATGGCCGTGGCGGCGTTCCAGGTGGTGAAGCTCACCGGCGCGCTCTTGATGAGCACGCCGTTGAGGTACAGCGAGGCGGTCTTGGCCGCCGCGTCGTACACACCCGCCAGGTGGAACCACTCGTTGACCGGCGCCCGCGTGCCCGAGAGCGCGCCCTCGACCGTCGCGCCGGCGGTGTCGGCACTTGTGAAGGTGAACACCAGCCCGTGTTCGGGGTCGTTGCCGAGCCGGAAGGGCGCCTGATGGTCGCCCTTCTGCGCGACGACGTCGTAGTCGCCGTTGGCGTCGCTCCACCGCAGCCAGGCGGTCACCGTGAAGCTCTCGTCCGTGCGGATCACCGAGCGGGTGGTCTGCGCGAGCGGCTCCTCACCCGGGTGGATGACGTCGACCTTGAGCACCTGCCAGTCCGACCACGCCGATGCCACGCTGGGCGACACCGCGCGAGCGCGCCAGCGCACCAGCCAGCCGTCGGTCAGCTTTCCGGCGGGTACGGCGAGCGCGGCCCGGGCCCCGGCCTCGACACCGGCCACGTTCCCGGCCCAGATCTGCCCGCTGCCCTGCCCCTCGGGAGCGCCCGGATCGTGCTCGATCTCGAACTCCGCCGTGAGCGCGTCGCCACGGGGATCGGTGACCTTCGCGGCAAGTGTCGGCGTCTCGACGCGGGTGACGGTCCGGTCGTCGATCTTCTTGGACGGCGTGACCTCGAGATCGTTCACCGCGGGCGCGGAGTCCGGCCGGTCCACGACCAGTTGCTGCCAGCCCGACCAGGGCGAGGCCAGCTCGCTGAGGTGGGAGCGGACGCGCCAGCGTACCGTCCAGCCGTCGGTCAGCCGCCCGGTCGGCACGACTGCCGTGACCCGGGTGCCCGCGGTCCCCTCGACCGAGGTCGTCCAGATCTGCCCGCTCCCCTGGCCCTCCGGAGCCGAGGGATCGTGCTCGATCTCGAACTCGGCCCGCAGGTCACCGCCGGGACCGTAGGTGACCCGCGCCTGCATCGCCGGCGTCAGCACCGGGGTCACCGTCTTGCCGTCGACCTGCTCCGACGGGGTGACCTGAAGCTGGTCCACCCCAGGCTTGGGAATCTCGATGGTGAGCTGCCGCCACTCCGACCACGCCGAGGACACGGTCGCCGAGGTGGCCCTGGCACGCCAGCGCACCACCCAGCCGTCGGTCAGCTTCCCGGCGGGTACGGCGAGCACCGCCTGGGCGCCGGCCTCGACACCGGCCACGTTCCCGGCCCAGATCTGGCCACTGCCCTGCCCCTCGGGAGCGGCCGGATCGTGCTCGATCTCGAACTCCGCGGTGAGCGCCTCGCCGCGAGGGTCGAGCACGGTGGCGCGCAACTGCGGGGTCGCCGTGGAGGTGACGGTCCTGCCGTCCACCTGCTGCGACGGAGTGACCTGCAACTCCTGTACGGCGGGCGCCGAGTCCGGCTGGTCCACCAGCAACTGCTGCCAGTCCGACCACGCCGAGGCGAGCGTGCCCGTGGTGGCGCGCACGCGCCAGCGCACGGCCCAGCCGTCGGTCAGCTCGCCTGCCGGGACGGTCACCGAGGCCGGTGTCCCGACCGGGACGCCGTCGGCGGCGCCGGCCCAGATCTGCCCGCTGCCCTGGCCTTCCTGCGCAGCGGGGTCGTGTTCGATCTCGAACTCGGCCCGCAGGTCACCGCCGGGCGCGTAGGTGACCTGCGCGTGCAGCGACGGTGTGAGCACGGTGGTGACGTTCTTGCCGTCGACCACCTGCGACGGGGTGACCTGGAACTGGCCCACCCCGGGCTTGGGCACGGCCACCTTCACCTGCTGCCAGGCCGACCAGGTGGAGGAGGCGGCGCCCACCAGCGAGCGCAGCCGCCAGCGTACGAGCCAGCCGTCGGTCAGTCTGCCTTCCGGGACGGGCACCGCGACTGCCGTACCGGATGCCACGTTGTCCAGTGCCGTGGCCCAGATCTGGCCACTGCCCTGCCCCTGCGGCGCGGCCGGGTCGTGCTCCAGCTCGACCTCCACTCGCGAGGCGGTGCCCTGCGGGTGGGACACGAGCGCGCGCAGTTCAGGGGTGACCGACGTGGCGACCGTGGCCCCGTCCTGGGTCTGCGAAGGAACGACCTGGAGCCGGCTGACCGCCGGGTCGGTGGCCGGGTCGAAGATGTCGGTCCGGAACCGGTGCCAGGCCGACCAGGTCGGCGTGGAGCCCGGCGTGCTGGCCCTGACCCGGAACTCGTAGTCGATCTTGTCGGACAACTTCCCGGCCGGAACGGCTGCCGACGCCTGTGAACCGGAGGCGACGCCCGTCACGGTCGTCGACCAGAACACCGTGTCGGTGGCCCAGTCGGCGACCTGGAAGTCGACCGTGGCCGTACCGCCGAGCGGGTCCGTGACGCGGGCCAGCAGGGTCGGGGTCAGCGACGGTGTCACCGTGCTCGTGCCCACGTTCTCCGACGGCGTGATCTGGAACTGGTCCACCACCGCCTCGGGCACGTTCACGGTGAAGACCTGCCAGGCCGACCAGGCCGGGGTGGAGCCCGGCGTGGTGGCCTTGACCCGCCACTCGTACTTGATGCCGTCGGTCAGGATGCCGCTCGGCACCACGGTCGTGGCGGTGCCGCCCGATGCGACGTTGGGCAGCGAACCCGACCACCGCACGGTGTCGGTGGCCCAGTCGGCGACCTGGACGTCGACCGTCGCGGGACCGCCCAGCGGATCGGTCACCCGCGCACGCAAGGTCGGGGTCAGCGAAGTGGTGAAGATCTCGGTGCCGGAGATCGACGAGGGGGTGATCTGGAACTGGTCCACCACCGCCTCGGGCACGTCCACCGTGAAGAACTGGTACGGCGTCCACGCCGAGGTGGCGCCGCCGGCCGTGGCCTTGACCCGCCACTCGTACCTGGTGCCGTCGAGCAGCTTGGCCGCGGGGACCGCGATCGACGCCTGCGTACCGGAGGCGACGTTCGCCACCGAACCCGACCAGACAACGACGTCGTCGGAGTAGCGGGCCACCTGGAAGTCGACCGTGGCCGTGCCGCCCAGCTTGTCGACGACCCTGGCCAGGAGCGTCGGCGTGAGCGTGGAAGTAGTGATCGTGGAGCCGGTCCCCGCCGACGGGCTCACCTGGAGCTGGTCCACCACGGGGGCGGCGTCCACGGTGAAGAACTGGTAGGGCGTCCAGGCGGGGGTGGAGCCCGGCGTGGTGGCTTTGACCCGCCACTCGTATCTCGTGAGGTCGAGCAGTTTTCCGGCCGGGACCGTCACGGAGGCCGGCGAGCCGGAAGCCACGCCGGACAAGGTGGTCGACCACACCACCACGTCGTCGGAGTAGCGGGCCACCTGGACGTCGACCGTGGCAGGACCGCCGAGTGGATCGGTCACCCTGGCTTTCAGCGTCGGGGTCAGCGAGGAGCTCCTGATGTCACCGGCGGGCCCCGACGAAGGGGTGACCTGGAACTGGTCCACCACGGCCTCGGGCACGTCCACCGTGAAGAACTGGTACGACGACCAGGCCGAAGCGCCACCCGCGGACGTCGCACGCACCTGCCACTCGTACCTGATGCCGTCAGCCAGCCTGCCCGCCGGCACCGCGATCGACGCCTCCGTACCGGAGGGCACATTGGCCAGCGAACCCGACCACACGAGGCTGTCGTCGGCGTACTTGAGCACGCGGAACTCGACCGTCGATGCGCCCGATGCGGCGTCGGTCGCCGTCGCCTTGAGCGTCGGCGTCAACGACGACGTCACGATGCCGCCGTTGATCGTCTGCGCGGGAGTGAGGCCGAAACCGGCGACCGTGGGGGCGGCCGCCACCGCGTTCGACCGGGCGGATGGCGCGGGTCCGGCCGGTGTCGGCGTGCCCGCCGGGGTGTTGGTCAGCCCGGTACCGCTCCTACCCGGGGTCCACGACGCCGTCTCGTTCAGCTTCGCATCGTGGCCTTGGCCCGACGAATCGCCCGCCGTGTCACCGGAGCCCTCATCGAACTTCCAGTGACCCGCGGCCTGCTTGGGGGTGCTGAAGGACCACGTGTAGGTGGTCATCCTGTTCTCCCAATCGTCGGCCGCGTCCGAGAGCACCACCGTGTACGTGGTCCCCGCGGTCAGCGCGCGCTCCGGCGTGAATGTCACCACCGTCCCGCTGCTGTCGTACGTCGCCGTCGTCGGCACCTCCACGCCGCCGGCGTCCTTGAGCGCCACGGCGGCCTCGGTGACCGGTTCGGAGAAGGTGACCTTCAGCTTCGTGTCCAAGGGGACGTCGGTGGCGCCGTTCGCGGGCTCGACGCCGACCACGCGCGGCCCGAGCGTGTCCTCGCCGGTTCCGTCCTCGCCGTCGTTGCCCCCGGGGCTGCGGTCGAGTTCGTCCGTCACGACCTCGTAGGGCTCTCCGTCGCGCTGACCGGCGATCTGACCGGCGAACGCGTTGTTGATCGCGGTCCGCTCGCCGCCCGCCGGCTCGTAGATCGACCGGGCGCGGGCCTCCTCGAACGTCGGAAGGCTCGTGATCGGGTCTGGCGACATCCAGGTGAAGCCGTCGACCTTGGGCGGAGCGGGTGCCTCGTACTCGAGGAAGAAGTAGGGGTGGTGGCTGCCGTCCGGAGCGGTCTCCGGGTAGTTGCCCGACAGGTACTGGCGCCAGTTGTTCCCGCCCGACTCGGCCACCGCGCGGACCATCAGGCCGTGGTTGGCCGTTCCGTCCGCCCAGGCCTGCGCGATCTCCTCGATGGAGTACCACAGCTCGCCCTCGGCCATCCAGTCGGAGCAGTTCGCATCCTTGCCATAGGGGTTGACCACGTAGCCGTCGGCCACGGCGAGCGGCTGCTCGGACCACTTGATCGTGGTGGGGGTCCAGTTGGAGGCGACGCGGTGCATGGAGATGTCACCGACATGGCCGCAGGCGCTGGAGATGTAGTTCCACAGCGTGATGTTCGCGTCGATGATCTGCTGGCCGAAGAACGGCGCGTTCGTGAGGTCGAACTTCAGGTAGGAACGATAGTTGTAGCCGTCCCGGCGCCCGGCGAAGATCGCGTTGCTGTTGGCCGAGTAGCTGCCGTTGACGTAGCTGCCGCCGTTGGCGATGAACGTGTCGGCGGGAGCGCCGGCCCCGTGCCACGGCGTCGGGTTGGCCGCGGCCACCGTCACCGGGTAGGTCACCGCCGGGTCGGCCAGGAACGCGGCATCCGGAGCGAGGACGAGCGCGGCGTCGTCACCGCTTCCCGAGAGGGTCGCGGTCGCGGTGCCCGCCTTGCCGCTGCCAGGCGTGGCGATCTCCTTGGCGTCCAGGACAGGAAGCACCGACAGGTCGGCGACCTCCTTGCCGCCCGCGAGCGCCGCCGGCTTTCCGCCGGCGGACTTGCCCAGGCTCATCCCGGAGGGCGGGTCGATCCGCACGGGCAGCTTGAGCCGTCCGGCAGGACGCTCGCGGATCACGATCTGCTGCTGGTAGCCCGTCGGGGTCACGGTGACGACCAGGTCGATGTTGCGGCCGTAGGCGGACCGGTAGGTCGCGCTCTGGCCGGACAGCTCGGGCACGGGCAACTTGCCGGGCGCGGCGACCCTGATCTCGCCGGGCCGGCCCTCCTCGAGACCGAGGAAGTCGCCCTTCGCGGCCAGCAGAGGGGCGCTGCCGCCGCCGTTGGACAGCTTGATGTCCAGCTTGGTCATCCGGGGTTTGACGACCCCGTTCTCCACGACCAGCGTCGGGTCGACCCTGTGCCATTCGCCATCGCGCCGGACCCGGACGACAGTGCTCGACACATACGTCTTGACCGTTTTGCCGCCGGGCATGGCGACGGTGGTCATGTTCTCGGTATGAAGGCTCGGAATTTCCACCTCCTTACCCGTCCGCTTGGCTTCGACCTTGGCCAGATCGACGAAGCCCGGCTCAACCGGCGCGGTGGCGGAAGCCGGGTCAGGAGGCGGAGTGGGTTCGGCGACGGCCGGTGCCGCCAGGATCGAGGCTGAGATTGCGAAGGTCGCCAGGAGCGAGCCTCCACGACGTGTTGCGGCTGCTAAACCAGACGCCGATCGATTGGAGTTCACATGCACCCTTTCAGGCACAAAGCAACAGAACGAGGCGATCTTGGCAGCCTATAAAGTGCACGTAAAGATCATTTTTTGCAACCGGCAAGACCCCCTCCGTCATTAGGGCTGGTAGTCGCGGCGCCGATGATCAGCGGCCTGAATGGATATGTGCGTCGAAGATCTTCTCCCGCATTTTCCCGGGATTCTTGCAGACGGGCGGACGGGGTCACGCTGCCCGCCCAACGCATTCGCCCGCCTGCTCACGACGCCGGAATTCCGCGCATGAACGGCTGCGCCCGCTCGGCCCCGTGGAGGAGCGTCCGCCACCGGGTGAGGCGTTCGTGGAGCCCGTCCCCGGTCAGTGAGCAGGCCACCGGCGCGGTACGCCACCGCTCGCCGCCCGGTTCGAGGCGGAGAGGGGACGGCAGCGGCACGTTCGCCGGGCGTGAGGCATCGTCGACACCCGGCGGAGCGAGGAAGGCGCACTGCGGGTCACACCAGGCGTCGCGATCGGGCAGGGCATCCAGGTGCGCCAGCGCGGTGCTCAGGAAACCGGTGAACGCGGCCAACTCCCCCGCGCGGACCTGAGCGTCGGCCAGGCGCTCCTGAACGCGGGGCCGCAGGTCCGCCTTGACCTGGGCGCACGATCCGGCCTCCCACACCGCGAGCAGCCCGGCGATCTCTTCCAACGACAGCCCCAGATGCTTGGCCGAGCCGATGAACGCCAGCCGATCCACCGCCTCGGGACCGTACAGGCGGTAGCCGGCCGGGGTCCGTTCGGCGGACAGCAGCCCGGCGTCCTCGTAAAAGCGCAGGGTGGTGGCGGGGATGCCGGTGAGGGCCGCGAGCTGGGAGATCCGCATCGTGCTCATGCAGTGACGGTAGACCTTCGAGTCGACTCGAAGGTCAAGCCGTGGCCGCCTTCCGTGGGAAAACCGGTGGATCTTGGCTCCGGTCGTCGTACAGACTGGGGCGATGACGGGAGAAGATCTGGTGGAGGCGGCGTCCGGGGATACTGAGCAGGTCAGGCGGCTGCTGGCCGGCGGCCTGTCCCCCGATGCGCCCGATGAGGACGGCACCACCGCGCTCTACCGGGCGGCCGTTCAGGGAGAGGCGGACATCGTACGAATGCTGCTGGAGGCCGGGGCCGACCCCAACCGGGAGAGCGGGGGCGACGTCGAAGGGCTGCCGCTGTGCGGGGCGGCCTGCTGGGGGCACCTCGACGCCGTGACCGTGCTGCTCGACGCCGGCGCCGATCCCGACCGGCGGGAAGACGTCGGCCGCAGCGCCATGGCGCCCCTGCACTGGGCGGCCTCGAACGCCCACCTCACCACCGTGAGCACGCTGCTCGCGCGGGGCGCCGACCCCGACGTACGCGACTCCGCCGGCGGGACCGCGCTCGCCCGTGCCGCCGGGCACGGTTCGGCGGCGGTGGTCAGGGCGCTGCTCGACCACGGGGCCGACCCCGCGCCGACTGACAACCTCGGCCACACTCCCCTCGACCACGCCCGGCGGCACGCGGGCCGCGACCCCGAGGCGGAGGTGCTCGCGTTGGCCGGGGAGCGCGCTCCGACGGGGAGACGGGTCACGGTGCGGCGCGAGCAGTCCGAAGGAGGCGAGGTCCAGGTCGTGGCCGAGGTGTGGGAGGCGGCGGGCGACCTGCGTTCGGAGACGTGGCTGGGCATCGGGCACGCCGAGATCGTCCGCCTGCTGGAGGCCAGGACGCGTCCGTAGGGCCGGAGGCTTTCTGCAGGGCGGGGCTCGGCCGGGCTGGGCCAGGAATCCGCCGTCGACGGCGAGGTGGGCGCGGCGGCCCTTGAGCCGTCAGGCCGTGTCGGCGGGCGGCTCGACCGGGTACGGCTGGCCGAAGTCGAGGGAACTGCTGACCGTCAGCCACCTGCTGGCCTCGGCGATCTGCCCGAGCGAGTAGTCGATGGCCATCCGCGCGGCCCCACCCCCGAGGACCAGATGCGTGGGCAGGTGCTCGCGCTTGACCACGCGTACGAGGTTCTCCCCGGCCCGCTTCGGGTCACCGGCGGCGGTGAACTCGGTGCCCATGATGCCCGCGACGGCCCCCACCGTGGCTTCGTACTCCTCGGGGATGCCCTGGATGTCCATCGACGCCCCGGCCCAGTCGGTGGCGAACCCGCCGGGCTCGACCACCAGGCAGCGGATGCCGAACGGCGCGGTCTCGGCCGCGAGCACCCGGGTGAGCCCGTCGACCGCGAACTTGGCCGCCTGGTACGAGCCCAGGCCAGGGGTGCACCCCACACGACCGCCGATCGAGGAGAACTGCACGATCGTCCCCGTGCCCTGCCTCTTCAGCACGGGCAGGGCCGCCTTGGAGACGTTGTAGACGCCCCAGAAGTTCGTCTCGAACTGACGGCGGAAGTCGTCCTCGGGGGCGGTCTCGATCGGGGCGATGTTCGCATATCCGGCGTTGTTGACGACCACGTCGACCCGGCCGTACCTCTCGACGGCCGCCTCGAAGGCCGCCCTCGTCTGCTCGGCGCTGGTCACGTCGAGGGCGACGGGGAGGATCCGGTCGCCGTACTGCTCGGCGAGGTCCGCCAGTTGCCCTGGCTTGCGCGCGGTCGCGACGACCTGGTCGCCAGCTTCGAGCGCGGCGAGGGTGAGAGCGCGGCCGAAGCCGCGCGAGGAACCGGTGATGAGCCACGTCTGAACTGCCATGATGGCAGTAAAACAGCGTTGCGTTATTTACGCAACCTTGTTGTGCTAGATCCGCCGCCGAGGGCTCAGGCGTTCTCGAAGCCCGTGATCAGGGCCGTCAGGATGCCCGTCAGTCGTGGCCGCACCTCCACGATCGCGTGCGACAGGACGGGGTCGCTTCTGTACAGTTCGCGCAGCGCGGTGCCGGGCGCCGCCATCTGCCAGAGGGCGCCCGCCATGCTGGTCGCCACCGAGGCGATCTCGCGGGCGGGCGGGGCGCCCACTCCGAGCACGTCCTGGATCTTCAGCGCGACGCTGTGGTGCGCGGCGAGGGCCACGAGCTTGAAGTCCCGGACGGCGTCGAGCGACACGTTGCGCTCCAGGTTGAGGGGTGCCTGGGCGAGCAGGTCGCAGAACAGCGGGCGGGAGACGAGCGTCTCCGCCAAGGTCTCCGCCACCGAGGGCGCGGCCGGGCCCTCGATCGCTCCCAGTCGCTCGCAGACGTGCGCGGACCACTCGCGCCATCCCTCGGCGGTGAGGATCAGGTAGATCTGCTCGCGGGTCTCGAAATATCGGAGCATGGCGGACTTGTGCATGCCCACCGCCTCCGCGATGTCGCTGAGCGTGACCTCCCGTACGGTGCGAGCGGTAGCCAGGGCGCGGGCGGCGTCCAGGATCGCCTCCTGGCGCTGCTGTTTGGCCTCAGGACTCCGTGCACGCTGGAACGAGGAGTTGCTCATGTCGCGCATATTATCGCAACACCGTTTCGCAACTCCTCGGTCGGTCGGCACCCTCGACCCGTCCCGACCTCCCGGCGGGCCGAAGCGTTGCAGCACCCGCTCTGAGCTAGACGGGAGTCCCGGGAGGGGACTTGAGCAGCGGCGCAGCCTCGGCGAGACAGCCGCCGTGCCCCTGCCGCAACGCACCCGCCGCCAGACGGATCAGATCGATGCTCCCCCCGGCGCCACCGCTCGGATCGTGCACCTTCAACTTCACGTCCAGGCTCACCGAGGCACCGCCCCAGGACTGCGCCTCGATGTTGATGTGCGCCACCTTGTGCGACCCCAGGTGTGGCAGGTAACCGAACGGGGCCACCTGCACCCGGTCCGCCGCGGAGCCGTCCACGGCCAGGGCGTTGAGTTTGGACTGCAGTTTGGTGTTGCCGTTCTCGACCAGGTTACGGAAGTCCTCGGTTCCGCCCAGATTGACCTGGTAGGAACTGGTCAGGGTGAGCCCGCGTTCCTCCAGCAGCCGCAGCAGCGCGTGATGCACGACCGACGTGCCGAACTGGCTGGCCAGGTCGTCGCCCAGCAAGGGCAGCCCAGCCGCGGCGAACCGATCAGGCCACTGCGGGTCGCGGGCCACCCCGTCCGAGGTGATGTTGATGAACGCCGCTCCCGCCCGCAACGCCGCCTCGGCATACGCCCGCGCCGTCTCCTGCCGGCCGCTGGGAGCCGCGTAGAGCACCACCTCGGCCCCGGCGAGTTCCCCGGCCACGCGGTCCACCTCGGCCGCATCGGTGAGGCCGCGGCTCACCGTGACGCCCGAGGGCGGCAGTTCGGCGGTGAGCGGCGGAAAGTTGTTGGGCGGCAGGAAGATCGCCTCGGTGAGGTCCTTCCCGATCCGCTCCGGGGAGATGGCGAACGCCGCCACGAAGTCGATGTCCCCCACGCCCAATCCGTCGATCACCGGCCGCCGGACCCCGACCAGGTCCCCCGTGGCCCGGTGCAGAGCTATCCCCTGCACCAGGGCGGAAACGGTGTTGCCGACTCCGACGACGGCGACTCTCACGCGTTCGATCATGGACGCCAGACTACGTCGCCGTTCCCGCCGCCGGAGTTCCGGCGAAGCCGTCGAGGTCAGGGGCTGGTGAGGATGACGAGTTGCCGGGTCGCCCGGGTCATCGCCACGTACCGGTCGACCGCTCCCTCGAAGGCGCCTTCGCCGCCGAACGTCTCCGGGTCGATGAGGACCACCAGGTCGAACTCGAGCCCCTTCGCCAGCTCCGGGGTCAGCGACCGGACGCGGGACGTCGCCTCGAAGGCGGGATCGCCGATGACGCAGGCGGTCCCGTCGGCGTGCGCGGCGAGCCAGGCGTCGAGGATCGGGCGCAGCTCCGAGGTGGATCCATGGACGACGGGGAGGCTGTTGTCGCGGATGGAGGTCGGTACGTTGGCGTCGGGAAGCACGGCCCGGATGACCGGCTCGGCCTCCTTCATGATCTCTTCCGGGGTCCGGTAGTTGATGGTCAGGGACGTCAGGGTGATCCGGTCGAGCCCGATCCGTTCCAGCCGTTCCCGCCACGACTCGGTGAACCCGTGCCTGGCCTGGGCCCGGTCCCCGACGATGGTGAAGCTCCGCGACGGGCAGCGCAGCAGCAGCATCTGCCACTGCGCGTCGGTCAGCTCCTGGGCCTCGTCCACCACGACGTGCGCGAACGGCCCGGCGAGCTGGTCCGGGTCGGCGGTGGGCAGGGCGCTCGCGTCGACCAGGGAGTTCTGGGCGTCCTGTCCGCGCAGCATCGTCACCAGGCCCTCGCCGTCGTCGTCGGCCTCGATCAGATTGTCGACGACCCGCGTCATGTTCTCGCGCTGGGCGGCGAGGGAGGCGGCGTGGCGGCGTTCGCGTCGTGCCGTCTCCGGGTCGCCGAGCCGCTGCCGGGCGGCGTCCAGGAGCGGCAGGTCGGACACCGTCCAGGCGTGGGCGTCCGCGCGCTGGAGCAAACGGATCTCGTCGGGGCTGAGCCAGGGAGCGCACAGCCGCAGGTAGGCGGGCACCGTCCAGAGGTCTCCGACGAGGTCGGCCGCCTCGATGAGCGGCCACGCGCGGTTGAAGGTCGTGAGCAGTTCCCTGTCCCGCAGGAGTGATTTGCGGAGCAGGCCGGGCGAGACGTCCTCGTTGTCGTGCTTGTCGGCCAGGATCGTGAGCAGTGCCTCCCAGATCTGGTCGCGGGCCTCGTTGTGCGGGGTGCCGGGCTCTGCCGCCTCGAACGCCTCGGCCCAGTCGTCGGCGCTCAGATAGACGTCGGACCAGGGGGTCGTGATCGTCATGCCCGTGGTGGGCGGGTTCTCGTAGAACCGGACGGCCGGCTCGATCGCCTTGACCATGGTCGCGGACTCCTTCAGCCGGGCCACCTCCGCGTTCGTCTCGATCGCCGCCGTGGCTCCCTCGGGGACGAGGTCCCGCAGCGTGCACGTCTGCACGCCCTCCTCGCCGAGGCTGGGCAGGACGTCGGCCACGTAGGCCAGGTAGGGCTGGTGCGGCCCGACGAACAGCACGCCGCCCCGGCGGTGACCGAGGCGAGGGTCGGAGTACAGAAGGTAGGCGGAACGGTGCAGGGCCACCACGGTCTTCCCCGTGCCCGGACCGCCGTCCACGACGAGAGCGCCGCGGGATCCCGCGCGGATGATGGCGTCCTGGTCGGCCTGGAGGGTGCCGAGCACGTCGCGCATCCGGGACGAGCGGCTGCCGCCCAGGCTGGCGATGAAGGCGGACTGGTCGTCGAGCGCGGCGTGCCCTTCGAACCCGTCCGTGGTGAACACCTCGTCCCAATAGTCGCTGACGCGGCCGCGGGTCCAGCGGTACCGGCGGCGGCTGGCCAGGCCCATCGGGTTGCCGTGGGTGGCTCCGAAGAACGGTTCGGCGGCCGGGGAACGCCAGTCGAGCAGCAGCCGGCGTCTCGCGCTGTCGGTGAGGCCGAGGCGTCCGACGTACACGGGCTCGGGGTCGTCGGCGCCGACCATGCGGCCGAGGCACAGGTCCAGGCCGAAGCGGCGCAGCGCGCGCAGGCGCGCGGTCAGGCGGTGGATCTCCAGGTCCCGGTCCATCGCCTGCCGGCCCTTGCCGCCTGGCGCCTTCCGTTCGGCGTCCAGGCGGTCGGACAGCTCAGCGATCGCCTGTTCGAGGCTCTCCGCGATGGCCGCGAAATGTCGCTCGTCGCCCGCGACCAGCGCCGGGTCTGCCTTGGGGGCGAGATGACCGGGCAGGTCGAACGCGCTGGTGGTGGTGGGGTTCATGTCATTGGCTCCGATCTGAGGCCGCTCGCGGCCGTCGCGCACAGGAAGGGTCTTCACGCGTGCTTCACGCGGGCACCGGCGGCCTTTCCCGCCTGACCGCTTCGTCTCCCCCGTTTCCGCAGGTTCTGGCCTCGGCCGACGATTCTGCGGCATGCCCCGGGTCTTGCCGCAAGCCCCCCGGTGCGCTATACGTTGAGAACGGAGGGAGGCGCGCAGCCTCCCTTTCCTCTTTTCACCCGCCACAGCCGGACGACCGCAGCGAAGGATCCGGCCGGGCGTCGGCACGCCCACCAGAGCGCCACGTCGGGCCGCTCCTCCTTCAGCAGGGCGACGACGGCTGTGGCCCGCGGGTCGTCGGGGACGTGGCCGGTGTTGGCGCCCAGCTTTCCAGCAGGGCCCGCGTCGGCCCGTCGACCACGGCGGGGGCGGCGAGCGGGGCGGACGGCAGGAACCCGGCCAGCGCGAGCATGTGGCGATGCGCCGCGTCGTCCATGCCGAGCACCCGGCAGAGCACGTCGAGCACCTGCCTGGTGGTGCTCACCCGTTCCGTGACACGGTGGGCACTCTGCTGGTGGACGACGTACGGCCGCACCACGACCGGCTCGTGGCCGAGGGCGCGGAGATCATCTTCCCGTTGCAGGAGGTGCCCACCGGGGCCGGGTTCAACGCCCGCCACCCCGACGGGACGGTCGTGGAGTACGTTCACCACCGCCCCACCCCGGACGGCCTCTGACGTACCGGTCAAGGGACGCTGAGGTCATCCGACCAGGCTGAAGAAAAAGGCGATCAACCCGTTGATCGAATCCGCGGCCGACTCAGGGCCCATGAAGCCGATGACGACCGCCGAGACGATGACCGCAGGAACGACGACGAGGTAGCCGAGGATGAGTCCCGCCACTGCCATGCCGTGCCCGGCTCGCAGGCCGCGTTTGGTACTCCGGGCGGCCACATGGCCCAGGACGACGGCCGCGATGGACGGGACGCCGAACATGCACCAGCTACCGACGAGTCCGAGAAGCCCGAAGACGAGGCTGGCGACGGCGGCGCCTGACGTCGGCTGCAGGGGCATGGGATCGCCCCTGTGGGGAGGGTGCATGTCGTCTCCGTCCCTGGACGAACATCAACTCGCCACGATCCCCCATTCCCCCCTACCGGTCAAGGGCGCTGATCGGGGGTGCCGGTACCGCGGTCGAGCGTTCGTCAGCCCGGTGTGGGTCACCAGGTGACGGGTAGCTCGTGCATGCCGTACACGGCGGCCTCTTCCTTGAACGTGAGCTGGTCGGCGGGGACGGCCAGCCGCAGGTCGGGAATGCGCCGGAACAGGGTGGCGAAGACGATCTCCAGCTCGACCCGGGCGAGGTTCTGCCCCAGGCACTGGTGGATCCCGTAGCCGAAGGCCAGGTGGTTGCGGGAGCCGCGGTCGAGGTCGAAGCTCTCGCCGTCCTCGAACACCTCGGGGTCGCGGTTGCCGGCGTTGGCCAGCATGAGGACGCCCGACCCGGCGGGGATCACGGTGCCGCTCAGCTCCACGTCCTCCAGCGCCACCCGGGCCATGGCGAACTCGGCGATGGTGAAGTACCGCAGCAGCTCCTCGACCAGGTTGTCGATCTTGTCGGGCTGGTCGCGCAGTGCGGTCACCGCCTCGGGGTGCCGTTCCAGCAGCAGGTAGGTGCCGAGCGAGATCATGTTCGCGGTGGTCTCGTGGCCGGCGATCAGCAGCAGGAAGGCCATGCTGATCAGCGACGGACGGTCTTCCTGGCCGCTCTCGCGCTGCTTGGCGATCTGGCGGCCGAGCAGGTCGTCGGTGGGCTCCAGCTCCTTGGCCGCGATCAGCTTGTCGATGTAGACGGCCAGCTCGAGGATGGAGTGCTGCCGCTCCTGCTCACTGGCGCGGCGGTTGAGCAACTGCGCCGAGTGGATCTGGAAGAAGTCGTGATCGTCGTACGGGACGCCGAGCAGCTCGCAGATCACCAGTGACGGCACCGGGAGGGCGAAGTCGCGTACCAGGTCGGCCGGGCGCGGGCCGTCGAGCATGGCGTCGATGTGCTCGTCCACGATCTGCTGGATGCGCGGACGCAGGGCCGCGATGCGCCGCAGCGTGAACTCCCCCACCACCGCACGGCGGACCGGGCCGTGCTCGGGCGGGTCCATCTCCAGCATCATCTTGGGCAGCGCCGACTTGGTCTCTGGGCTTTCCGGACGGTCGAACAGCCGGGGCGAGTTGGGGTGGCGGCGATTGGCGGTGAAGCGCGGGTCGCTCAGTATCGTACGGATGTCCTCGTGGCGGGCGGCCACCCACGCGTTCGTGCCCATGGGGAGCGTGACCTTGGCGACCGGCTGCTCGCGCAGGAGCCGCAGGTGCTGCTCGGGCGGCGAGAACGGGCATCCGCGGGCGGTTTGCAGCCTTCCGGCGGAGTCAGTGGTCACGGTTGTCCCCATTCAACGACGTCGGCCAGTTTCTCGATCTTCAGGTGCAGGATAACCGGCCCGGCCGAGACATGTAAATATTTGTTGACTTATTCGGGTATTGTTGTCGACCGGTTCTCCTGACGTTGAGGGCCGGGCGGGACGGCGGTCACAACCAGTCCGGGTCCTCGGCCAGCTTCTCGGTGATGCGGTCGTAGAAGCTCTTGCGGGTCAGGGCCCGCTCGATGTCGGTCACGACCCGGGTGAGCGGATAGGGGATCTCGGCCTCGATCTCGGCGATGGCCATCTCGGTGGCCCGCCACTCCGCGGCGAGACGGCCGATGACGCGGCGGGCCTCGTCCGTGAGCGTCACCTCCTTGCTGCGCGCGTCGTCGCCCGCGACCGTCGTGACCCAGCCCGCCTCCCGCATGGCGGCCACCTTCTGACTGAGGGCGGAATGCGTGCGGCCGACCGACTCGGCGAGCTCGGTGATCGTCATCGGGCCGTGGGCGTGCAGGCGGAGCAGCTCCATCACGTAGCTCGGCTTGAGGCCCTTGATGCGCTTCTCGGAGTAGACGCGGGCGATGTCCGCGTCTATCGACGCCTGGAGCAGCCGCAGGGGGCGCCAGAGGCTCTGCCGGGTGGGGTCGGATGCGCGAGGATCGGCCATTCGGCCATCCTAGAAGATTTTATATAAGCACTGTCACTTGCTCGGGCGGCGAGCGAGACCAGGGATACCGTGATTTTAGGGTTATCCGGCGAAGAGGCCAGAAACCGCGCGAAAGCCTCAACAGACGGTTCAAAGATACCGTTGAAGGCATGGATTCTGGCATAAAAGACGCCGCCCAGCCCGTCGAGGCCGCCGCCGTCATGCGGCTGCTCCCGGCCCGGCCCCGGCTGCTCGCCGTGGGCGAGCCCACCCACGGCGAGGACGTGCTCCTGGAGCTGCGCAACGAGCTGTTCCGGCAGCTCGTCGAGCAGGAGGGCCACCGCGCGATCGCCATCGAGAGCGACTGCCTGATGGGCCTGGTCGTGGACGACTACGTCACCTCGGGCACGGGCACCCTCGAGCAGGTCATGCGAACGGGGTTCAGCCACGGCTTCGGCGCGTCCGCGGCCAACCGCGAGCTCGTACGGTGGATGCGCGCCCACAACGAGGAACGTCCCGCGTCCGAGCACGTGCGCTTCGCCGGTTTCGACGGCCCGCTGGAGATGACCGGCCCCGGGAGCCCCCGTCAGGCACTCACCGCGCTGCACGGCTACCTCGCGGCCCACGGGGACGCGGGCCTGCTCCCCTGCGCCGCGGAGACGCTCGACGGCCTGCTCGGCGCCGACGACCGGTGGACCAACCCAGCCGCGACCATGGACGCCGCCCAGTCCGTCGGGCAGTCGGCCGAGGCCAGGGAGCTGCGGCTGCTGGCCGACGATCTGGCCACGCTGCTCGACGTACAGGCTCCGGCCCTGATCGCGGCGTCCTCGCGCGACGACTGGGACCGGGCCCGCCTGTACGGGCGCACCGCCACCGGCCTGATGCGCTACCACTTCTGGATGGCCGACACGTCACCGAGCCGGGTGTCGCGGCTGATGGGCCTGCGGGACTCGATGATGGCCGCCAACCTGCTCGCCGTCGCCGAACGGGGCCCGGCGATGGTCCACGCCCACAACCGCCACCTCCAGCGCGACAAGAGCGTGATCCAGTTGGCGGGCCTGCCGCTGGAGTGGTGGAGCGCCGGCGCGATCGTACGCGCTCACCTGGGCGAGAACTACGCCTTCCTGGCCACGGCGCTCGGCACGATCCGGCACCGTGGCGTCGACGTCCCGCCTCCCGACACCGTCGAAGGGCTCCTGTACGCGCTCCCGGAGGACCGCCACGTCGTGGACGCCCGCCGGTTGGCCGCCGCCCTCGGCGACGCGCGGCCCGTCCGCCCCCGTGCGTCCCCCTACTACGGCTACCTGCCGCTCGACCCGGCCCACCTCGACGAGTACGAGGGGATCGTGTTCGTCAGGGACCTCCCGTCGGGTCAGAGCCCCTCCTACGATCGGGTCGTCTCGTAGTCCGGGCTCGTGGTCCGGGCGGTCCGGGCCGCCGGGCGCATGGCCAGGGCCAGCACGGCCGTCCCGGCGAGGATGACCGCGGCCACGACCCCGGTGACGTGCAGACCGGTGGTGAACGCGGCCCGCGCGGTGTGCAGCAGCTCCGCGCCCTGGTCGGCGGGAAGGTGCCCGGCGGCGGCGAGCGCGCCGGCCAGCGAGTCGGACGTGCCGTCCGTGCGGCTGCGGTAGACCACCGCGGCCAGCACGCCGATCAGCGCGAACCCGAGCGAACCGCCGAAGAAGTTGCCGGTTTCCGACATCGACGCCGCCGAGCCGGCCCGCTCCGGCGGCACGGACCCGACGACCAGCCCGGTGCCCAGCGCGAACAGTGGGCCGGCGCCCAGCGCCAGCACGCTGATACCGATCATCACCAGCGGCAACGCGCCCGGGCCGTCGACGCCGACCAGCAGCAGACAGCCCAGCGCCGACACCGCCAGCCCACCGGCGATCGCCGTGGTCTCCCGCATCCGGCGGGCCAGGGCCGGCGCGAGCATGGTGCCGATCGCCGTGGCCAGGCCCATCGGGGCGAACAGCACCGCCGACACGAAGGGCGAGAAGCCCAGCACGCCCTGGAGGTACTGGGTGACCAGCAGGCCCGTACCGGCCATGACGACACCGGCGAAGACCAGGGCCACGAGCACACCGGCGAACGGACGGTTGCGGAGCAGCCGCAGGTCCAGCAGTGGCGTCTCCAGCCGCAGTTGGCGCCGTACGAACAGGTGGCCGAGGGCCACGCCGGCGACGACGGCCGCCGCCGGCACGACCGGCACGCTCTCGACGGTGAGCTGTTTGATGCCGTAGACCGTCAGGAGCACGGCCGCGAGCGACAGCCCGACGCTCGCCAGGTCCAGCCGGCCGGCCTGGTCGCCACGGTATTCCGGCAGCAGGAACGGCCCGGCGAGCAGCAGCAACACCATCGCCGGCACGGCGACCAGGAACACCGAGCCCCACCAGAAGTGTTGGAGCAGGAACCCGGCCAGGATGGGTCCGAGCGCGCCGCCAGTGAACGTGCAGGTCGCCCAGATCGCGATGGCCCGCCCGCGCTGTCGTTCGTCCCGGAACATGTTGGTGATCAAGGCGAGGGTGGACGGCGCCAGGGTCGCCCCGGCGACGCCCAGCAGCACCCGCGCGACGATCAGCATCAGCGGGCTGGTCGCGAAGGCGGCCACGATCGACAGCACCGCGAACGCCGCTCCGCCGATCATCAGCAGCCGCCGGCGGCCGATGCGGTCGCCGAGCGTTCCCATCGTGATGACCAGGCCGGCGACCATGAATCCGTAACTGTCGCTGATCCACAGTTGCTGGACGTTGTCGGCGCCCAGGCCCGCGCTCAACTGCGGGAGCGCGAGGAGCAAGGCCGTCGCGTCCAGCGCGACGAGCAAGGTCGGCAACATGAGGACGGCCAGTCCCAGCCAGGCCCGTTTGACGTGCATCTTCGAGGCTTCCTGTTCTCTCGGCGTTTCGACCGTTGGTCGGAGCCGCCGAGAGCTTCTCGACATCGGCGCGGACGGACGTTTCCCGCCGATCCCCGGCCTTCCCGGCCCGGAGGCACGCCGGAGGTCAGGGTTGCCCAGGCGCTCGCGGGATGAGCAGCCCCCGGTTGAACGCCTCGGTGACGGCGGCGGCGCGGTCGTTCACCCCGAGCTTGGCGTAGACGTTCAGCAGGTGGGACTTGACGGTGGCCTCGGTGATGAACAGCCGGGCGGCCACCTCGCGGTTGGTGTTCCCGGCCGCCACGAGTTCGAGGACCTCGAGCTCCCGCTGGCTGAGCAGTTGCGGCGCGGGCGTCCTGACCCGGTTCATCAGCCTTGCCGCCACCGAGGGGGACAGCACGCTCTCGCCCTTGGCGGCGGCTCGCGCGCCTCGCAGCAGGTCCTCCCGGGGGGAGTCCTTGAGCAGGTAGCCGGTCGCGCCCGCCTCGATCGCGGGCAGTACGTGGGTGTCGGTGTCGTAGGTGGTCAGCACCAGCACGCGCGCAGTGTTGCCGAGCCTGGTCAGCTCGGTGATCGCGGTCAGCCCGTCCATGCCCGGCATGCGCAGGTCCATGAGGATCACGTCGGGCCGGAGCCGCTGGGCGAGGCGCACGGCCGACGCGCCGTCCGCGGCCTCGCCCAGCACCTCGAATCCGGGCGCGGAGGCGAACATGCTGCTCAGCCCGTCTCTGACGACGGGATGGTCGTCCGCGATCACCAACCGGATCGGGGCCTCGGCCGGGCGCTCGGTCATGCGCGGCTCCCGGTGGACAGGGTGGGTACGCAGGCCGAGATCCCGGTGCCGGCGCCGGGCTCGGACTCGATCCCCAGCGTCCCGGACAGCCCCTCGATACGCTGCCGCATGATGGTCAGGCCGAACCCGTCGCCGCGGGAGGGCGGCCACGGCCCGCCGGTCGCGCCCGTGCCGGATTCGAGCTGCGCGGGATCGAAGCCCCTGCCGTCGTCACGTACGTCCAGCGCCACCTCGTGCTCCAGGTAGGACAGCGTCACCCCGACCCTGGTCGCGTGCGCGTGCTTGGCCACGTTGGCCAGCGCCTCCTGCGCCGTGCGCAGCAGCGCGAACTCCGCCTCCGGCGCCATCGGCCGTGCCGTGCCGGTCGTCGTGACCTGAACGGGGAGCCCGTGCAACTTCGACCACCGGCCGCTGACGTCGGCGAGCGCGTCGCTCAGCCGCGCGGTCTCCAGCGGCTCCGGCCGCAGCGCGTCGACCGAGCGCCGGGCCTCGGCCAGGCTCTCCCTGGCCAGCCTGGTGACGGCGGCGAAGGGCCGGACCCACGGCGCCGGGACCTCGTGCATCTGCTCGGCCGCCTGGAGCTGCGCGATGATGCCGGTGAGCCCCTGCGCCAGGGTGTCGTGGATCTCGCGGGCCATCCGCTGGCGCTCCTCCAGCACCCCCGCCTCCCTGGCCTGGGCGAGCAGTTGGGCGTGCAGGCCGGCGTTCTCGGCGAGCGTCGCCTCCAGCAGCCGGTTCGTCCGGCTCAGCTCGGCGAGGGCCTGCTCGCGCCGCTCCTCCTCGCTCTCGGCGAGCCGGAGCACCCAGGCGGTGCCGCACATGAGGACGACGTTGGCGACGACGATGGCCAGGAACAGCGTCAGGCCCAGCCCGGTCGTCGGGTCCACGCCGGAGCCCTGCGCGGTGCCGGCCATCACGGCCGTGGCGGCCACGGCGGGCAGCCGCCACGGCCAGCGGACGACGGTGAAGGCGTAGATGTAGGGCGCGGGGGTGAACAGTCCGAACACGGGATCGCGTACCACCAGGATCGCCGTGATCACCGCCAGCCCGGTGAAGAACACCCCCATGATCCGTGGCCGGTCCCGCCAGGCGGGACGCAGGGTGAACATGCCGAGCATCCACGCCGCGGCCAGCCCGCACAGGCCGAGGTCGACGAGCGGGGAGTCGCCCGCCGCGGGCCCTCTGATCACCTTGTACGCGGCGAGGGCCGCGAGCAAGCTGTAGGGCACCGCGGTGACCAGGAGGAACGACGGCCTCTCCAGTGCCGCGGCCCAGCTCTCCGGCCCTTTCCGCCTGCTCAAGATTCCCCTCCCCTCCGTGCCGAGTCTATTCCCAGCGAAACCAGCGGACCGCGATGATCGAGCACCCGGCCGCGTAGCCCGCCAGGGTCAGGAGCGGGAGCGCGGAGGGGAAATCCCCGAGGTAGGCGTCCTGGAACGCCCCCATGCCCGCGCCGAGCGGGGTGTAGTGGGCGATGTTCCGCAACAGCGGCGGCATCTGCGAGATCGGCACCCAGAGCCCGGCGAAGAACATCATCGGGAAGAACAGCACCGTGCCGATCGCCGTGGCAGGGCCACGACCGGGCGCGAGTGCGGTGATCAGCAGGCCGATCGCGAGCAGCGCGGCCGCCGCGAGCAGCCAGGCGAGGGCGAAACCGGGAAGGTGCTTCGGCAGGTCGACGCCGAAGCCGAGCCTGGCCACCGCGAGGAACAGGACCATCGCGACGACCGCGATGGCGAAGTTGGCCACGAGCTGGGCGGTGAGCACGCGGGCCGGGCCGACCGGCGTGGTCCGCATGCGCCGCAGCACGCCGTTCTCCCGGTATCCCGCGAGCGTGGTCGGCAGGGAGGCGGTGGCCAGGATGGCCAGATTGAACAGGATCAGGACAGGGACGTAGAGGTCGAAGTAGGTCAGGACGCCGCCGGGCTCCACGGGTTCCCGCAGGTCGGAGATGCTGCCGAGGACGATCAACAGGATCAGTGGGAAGCCGATGCCCCACAGGGGGGCGACCTTGTCTCGGACGCACAACGTGCTCTCGGCCTTGATGAGCCGCCACGTCGCGGAACCTCGCTCGGCGGTGACGGGGAGTGCGTCGGTGCGCAGGGCTGACATGGGTATGAGGTCCTCTCTGTGCTGTGTTACCGGGGGCCGGATTCGAGGCGCTTGCCGGTGAGCTGGACGAACGCGTCCTCCAGGCTCGCCTGCTCGACGCGCAGCCGTTCGGCCACGATCTGGTTGCGGGCCAGGACGGTGGTGACGGCGTTGAGCGCGTTGTCGCTGCCGTCGACGATGACCAGTTCGCCCCGGCGGGTCACGGCGGAGACGTCGGGCAGGGCCGTGAGCAGGCGGTCGTCCAGCGGCCTGGACGGGCGGAACTGGATTCGCTGCCCGACGCGGGCCCGCTCGGTGAGGCCCGCCGGGGTGTCCACCGTGACGACGCGACCGGCGTCGATCAGCGCCAGCCGGTCACACAGCCGCTCGGCCTCCTCCATGAAGTGGGTGACCAGCACGATCGTCACCCCACGGGCGCGCACGCCCTCGATCAGTTCCCAGGTGTCGCGGCGTGCCTGCGGGTCGAGGCCGGTGGTCAGCTCGTCGAGGATCGCCACCCGAGGGCTGCCGACGAGCGCGAGCGCGATCGACAGCCGTTGCTTCTGGCCGCCGGACAGCTTGGCGTAGCGGGTCTTCGCCTTGTCCGCGAGGCCGAGGCCGTGCATCAGCTCACGCCAGTCGGCCGGCCTGGGATAGAAGGAGCCGTACAGCTCCAGGGCCTCGGCGACCTGCAGCCGGTCGGGGAGCAGGCCGGCCTGCAACTGGACACCGAGGAGTCGGGTCAGCTCGGCGCGATCGTGGCGGGGGTCGAGCCCGAGCACCTTGATCTCGCCCCGGTCCTGCCTACGGAGGCCCTCGACGCACTCCACCGTCGTCGTCTTTCCTGCGCCGTTCGGGCCGAGGATCCCGAAGACCTCGCCCTCCTGAACGGTGAACGACACGTCCTCGACCGCGACCTTGTCGCCATAGCGCTTGTGGAGGTCGCGTACCTCGATCACTGGTGGCATGTGGGGGTCCTTCCCGGGCTCGTGCCCATCGGTGGTCGGCTGGATTCAGCCTGCTACGAGCCCCACTGCCGGCAACACCGGCCGGTGGACGGGACCTCGCCGCCGAACGGTGGGGGAAGGCGATCCACCGATCGGTTGAGTCGGCGCCCGGGAACGAGGTCCGGTCACGGCGGATCCGGGTGCCACCGTCCTGGGTGTCGCCGCGGCCACCCAGATGCCCGCCCGGCGTCCGCGCTGCCGACGGGCCGCCACGTTCCCTTTACGGCGGCGGCGGCGCGGACGGGCCGGAGCAGGGTCAGCGGCCGACCGAGCGGGCCAGGCGGCGGCCGAGGTCCTGGGCCGGTCGCTCGACGAACCGGTACGTCAGCGCGGCGCAGGCGACCACCACGCCCAGCAGCAGGACCGACGCCGCGATCCGCCCGCCGAGCGGCACGGGCGCGGGCTGCGGGATCAGACGCCGCAGGACCTGGATCCCGAGGGGGTGCAGCAGGTAGAAGGAGTAGCTGATCAGCCCGAGGCGCACCAGCACACCCGGCCAGGTGTACGATCGCAGCGCCCGGGCGAGGAGGAAGGTCAGCCAGGCCGCCGCCACGGCGGCGCTCCAGCTCCACCTGAACGCCAGCGCCTTCTCCTCGGACATCCCCCAGCCAGGGCCGAACCAGATCGCGGCGGCGATGCACACGACCGGCACCAGCACGATCAGCCAGCTCGTGATCCCCCGCCGCAGGCGGCCCTCGTCCAGCCGGGAGAGCGCGGTCCCGGCGAACATGGTGGCCACGATGGCCAGGCTCTGCCAGGCGCCGACCCGGCTGTTGACCGCGAGCAGCACGACGGCCAGGGTGGCCAGGATGATCGCGCCGCACATCCGTACGCGGTGCCCGCCGCCGAGGACCGCGGCCAGGCCCGCCATCAGCACCATGGCCACGATCAGCACGACGACGTCACCGCCGAGACCGCGTGAGAGCGCACCGGCGGGCAGCGTACCGCCCACGAGCACGGCCGCCATCGCGAAGGTGAGCGTGCCGGCGGTCCCGCCCCCACGGCCCCGCCCGAGGACGAAGATCGCGGTCACGAGCAGGTAGAACACCATCTCGTACGACAACGTCCAGAACACGTTGATGACGCTGACCACCTGGACGAAGTCCTGCAGCATCGTCAGATGCGCGAGGCCGGACACGACCGGAGATTCGCCCAGTTGGGCGGGCAGCGACGAGTAGACCTGGACCAGGCCGAACACGGTGGCGAGGACCGCCGCGAGCAGGAACAAGGGATAGAGCCGGAACACCCGGCCGATCCAGAACCCGGCGACGCTGCCGCGCCGTTCCAGCGAGGCCGGCACCACGTAGCCGCTGATCAGGAAGAACACCATCACGCCGTACTGCCCCAGGTCGAACCAGGGGCTGACCGTCGCCCGCACCTCGGGAAAGAGCGGATCCAGCAGGTGCTCGAAGAGCACGGCGAGCACGGCCACACCACGGAGGGCGTCCAGCCACGTCTGCCGGCGGGCCGACGGGGGCCCGTGCGTCTGGATCGGGGTCTGCAGCCCGCCTTCCCTGGCGGCCAGGTTGATAGACACTCAGGTAACGCTATGCGGTAAACCTGGATGGTCGCTGACCGCGACCGAAGCGCCACCTGTGCGGGCCCGCCCGTCAGGCCCGTGCCCGCCCTGGCCGGAATGTCAACCGATCTGGTCAGAAAGGCCCTTTCCCGCGCCCAACGGGGTGGGGTCGGCTAGTTTGCGGTCGAACCACGCGCGGGTGCGTTCGAGCACGTCGAGCTGGTGGTCACGGCGCTGGATCGCGTGGCCTTCCCGTGGATAGACGACGAACTCGTGTTCGATCCCGAACCGCCGCAGCGCGCGGTGGAAGTAGGTGGCCTGGCCGACCGGCACGTTCGTGTCGTCCTCGCCGTGCAGGATCAGCACCGGGGTGCGGATCTCGGACGCGTACGAGATGGGGCTGAGCCGGTCGTGCCGGTGCGGGCCGGTCCCCTCCCAGCCGCAGCTCCCTGCGAGCCCGGCCTCCAGGGTTCCGCCTTCGCCGGTCGCGACGAGCATGCCCCAGTCGCTGATGCCCGCGCCCATCACCGCGGCCTTGAACCGGTTCGTCTGCCCCACCGCCCAGGCGGCCATGAACCCACCGTGGCTCCACCCGCCGATCCCGAGCCGGTCGGGATCGGCGACGCCGTCGGCGATCAGCAGGTCGATGCCGGTGACGATGTCCGTCCATTCCTCCACGCCGACCGCGCCCGCGACGGCCGCCGCGAACGCGTGCCCGTGGCCCTCGCCGCCCCGTGGATTGGGCAGGAAGACGGCGTACCCGGCGGTCGCGAGCCACTGCCCCGAGGGGATCACGCCCAGCATGAACTGGTCGGCGTGCCTGGCGTACGGGCCGCCGTGCACCAGCGTGACGAGCGGGAACGGGCCGTCGCCTCGGGTACGTCCGGGCGGCAGGATCAGCAACCCGTCGAGGACGAGCCCGTCGGACGCCCGGTACGACAGGCGTTCCTGCCTTCCCCACGCGACCTCGCGCAGCTCCGGCCTGGCGTCGCTGAGCCGGAGGAGGCGACCGGCTGGCGGCCCGGCGTGCACGTTCATCGGCTCGTACGCCGTGCTGACCAGCGCGGCGACGACCCCGCCCGAGCGGCTCGCGGTGAGCGAGGCGGCCAGGCCCTCGAGGGAGGACACCCGCTGGAACCGGAGGGTCGCGGGGTCCAGCCGGTGGATCGCGGTGTCGAGCCCGTCGGCGAACAACGCCAGCGGCGGCCCCTCCCCGACCCCCGCCAGGCCGGTCGGGCAGGCGGTCATGCCGCTGGTCACCGGGAGGTGTTCGGCCGCGGCACCGGTCTCCGGCACCACAAGGTTGAAGACCGCGCGACCTCCCACCGGGCCGGGCGGGGTGGTCGCCAGATAGCACAGGTGCCAGCCACCGTCCGCGTGCCACCAGGTGGGCGCGGACGCCTCCAGCCCGGCCCGCCCGAGCTCCCTGACCTTGCCGGTCTCCGGGTCGACCACCTGCAGCGCGCAGGTCCGACGGCCGGGATCGAGCTCCGGGGTGGCCTGGCTGAGCACCGCGAGCGGACCCCCGTCCGGACGCTGCGCCAGCTCGACGACGTGCCTGTCACCGAGTCCGTCCACCCCGTGCGACTGGCCGGTGTCCAGGTCGAGCAGCCACAACCGGTCGTGGGGCACCTCCTGTCCCCACACCTTGACGTCTCCCCTGCCGGGTCGCTCGTCGGGGGGTGACTCCTCCGCGACCACCGCGACCAGCCGGCCGCCGGCGAGCGGGAGGTGGTCGGAGATGCCGCCGGGCCAGGCGGTCAGCGCCTCCGCCGCGCCGCCGTCGAGGGAGATCCGATGAAGCTGGACGGTGCCTCGGCTCGCCCGATCCGAGGCGAAGAAGAGCGAGGCCGAATCCGGCGCCCAGCGCGGGAGGAAGTCTATCGCCGTTCCCTCGGTCAGCTTTCTGGGCGGGGAGGCTGCGTCGGTGGCGGCGATCCAGATCGCGCTTTGCGGATGATCTCCCGTTCGTCCAACCGAGGTGACCGGGTAGGCGACCCAGCGACCGTCCGGAGAGATCACGGGATGCAGGGGCACGGCGCCGTCGACGACCGACCGTGGTGTTACCTCGTTCATCTCAATCGTCCCTCCAGCGTCGGGCCCGGCACTATGACGATCATGCCTCAGATCGCCGATGTGCCCGTCGGGGGACGATCGTCAGCCCGCGGCCAGGTCCATGCGGAGGAACTCGGTGATGCGGAGCACTTTCGGCGGGCGGGCCACCTCGGCGGGCAGGGCCCGGAACGCCTCGTCCCTCCCGACCAGGCGCGGGGCGGCGAGCGCCACCTCCCTCCCGTCGACCCGGAGCCGCGCGCCGCCGGCCGCCAGCACGTTCCGCACCCAGTCCGAACGCGACCCATACACCAGCACGAACAGGTAACCGCCGTCGACAGGATGCGCGTCGAGCGGCGTACGGTACGTTGCGCCGGACACGCGACCGACGTGAATCAGCACCGGCCACTTCCCGCCCGCGATCGCGCGACGGTTGAACACCTTCTTGTTCACGTGCCCCCACCACTTGGGCATCGGCATCGGGACCTCCTCGTCTCCCCCGGTGCGGGGGCGTGCGATTCGCGGGCCTGGCGGACGGTCGCCACCCCGGAGGCTTACACCAGTAAGGCTGCGTACGCCCGTAAGGTTGGCTTACGCTCGTAAGGCTGTCAACCCATCCACACCCCGGAGCCGTCATGACACCGCCACCGCAACCGCTCAGCCGAGGTCTCGTCCTGCAAGCCGCGATCCGGGTCGCTGATCGCGGCGGCGTGGAGGCGATCACGATGCGGCGGGTCGCGCAGGAGCTGGGCGTGGAGGCGATGTCGCTCTATCACCACGTGCCGAACAAGGACGCGATCCTCGACGGCGTGGTCGACATGGTGTTCGCGGCGATCGAGCTCCCCCGCGCCGGGTGCGACGACTGGCGCGACGCGATCCGTACGCGTGCCTCCTCCGCACGTACGGTCCTGTCGCAGCACAGTTGGGCCCTCGGCCTCATGGACTCCCGTCGCAACCCGGGCCCGGCGACGCTCCGCCACCACGATGCCGTCCTCGGGGTCCTGCGGAGGGCGGGGTTCACGCTGCCGATGGCCGCCCACGCCGTCTCGCTCATCGACAGCTACGTCGGCGGATTCGTCCTCCAGGAGGCGAACCTGCCGGTGACGACACCGGACGACGTCGAGGAAGTGGCCGGCGGCATCCTCAAGGACCTGCCGGTGGACGAGTTGCCGTACCTCACGGAGATGATCGTCGACCACGCCCTGCGGCCGGGCTACGACCACACCGGCGAGTTCGACTACGGCCTGGACCTGATCCTCGACGCCCTCGAATCCCGCCGCACCGCGACCCCCACGTGAGACTCGCCCTGGGTCACAGCAGTCGGTCGACCAGCCCGTCCACGTAGTCCGGGGTGAGTGGGCCCAGGTCGAACAGGACGCGAATGTACATCGGGGCCATGATGTGGTCGAGGACGCCGAGCGCGTCGGGCGGGTCCTCGCCGCGTTCGCGGGCGCGGTCGAGCATGGACTCCAGTTGCCGGGCGCGTTCGGCGAGGAAGTCGTCACGCGCCTCCAGTCCCTGCCGGCCCTTGCCGGACAGGGCGATGACCAGGCGCAGCACCGCCAGACCGTCGGGCCCGGTGATCTCGCGGGCCACGTTGGCCGCGTAGGTGCGCAGGTCGCCGGCCAGGCTCCCGGTGTCCGGCATCGGTGACCGCGCGTTGAGACGCGTGAGCGTCACGTCTGTGAGCAGGGTCTCCAGGTTGCCCCACCGGCGGTAGACGCTGGTGTCGGCCACGCCCGCGCGGGCTGCGACCTCGCCGACGGTGAAGTTGCCGTAGCCGCGCTCTCTCACCAGGTCGGTGACGGCCTGGTGCACCGCCGCAGAGACGCGGGCGCTGCGCCCGCCGGGCCGCCGGGCCGGCTGTCGCTCGTCCATACCTCCTACCCTAACGCAGCGCTGACTTGCGTTTGTGGGACGAGCCGCCCTACAGTCCTCCTTAACGCAGTCACTGACTGCGTTTGACGTGTCTCGGGTGGCCTTCGCCGCCACCGGACTACGAACGCATGGGAGGGACCAGCGTTGACCGCACACGAAAGCACCACCACGAAGGCCGCGTCGCCGGTGGCCGCAGGCGTGCCACCGAACCGGGCGGCGTTGCTCACGGTGACCTGCCTGGGGCAGTTCATGGTGCTGCTCGACAACACGATCGTCGGTGCGGCTCTGCCCGATATGCAGGAGCGGTTGCAGGTTCAGTTGACCGGGCTGCAGTGGATCGTGGACGCGTACGTGCTGCTGGTGGCGATGCTGTTGCTGTCCGGCGGCGTCTTCGCCGACCGCTTCGGCCGCAAGCGGGTGTTCCTGGCCGGCGTCGTCGTGTTCACGGTCGCGTCCGTGGTGTGCTCTTTCGCGCCCTCGATCGGCTGGCTGATCGTCGGACGGGTGCTGCAGGGCATCGGGGCCGCGGCGCTGAGCCCCGCCTCGCTGGCCCTGCTCGTCAACGCCTATCCCGCTCCGCAAGAGCGCGTCAAGGCGATCGGGCTGTGGGCGGGGTTCAGCGGAATCGGCCTGGCCGCCGGGCCCCTGGCCGGCGGCGTGCTGACGGACGCCTTCGGCTGGCCTGCCATCTTCCTGGTCAACGTGCCCATCGGCGTGATCCTGCTGCTGGCCGGTCTGCGCATCCTGGGCGAGTCCCGCAACCCGGGCGCCCCCGCCATCGACGTCCAGGGAACGGTCCTGTCCGTCCTGGGCGTGGGGGCGCTGACCTACGGGCTGATCGAGGGCGGCTCGCGCGGCTGGACCTCGCCGGTCGTCCTGGGCAGCTTCGCCGCCGCGGTGGTGATCATCGCTGTCTTCATCGCAGTCGAAGCGCGTGGTTCGACGCCGATGCTGCCGCTGCGGCTGTTCCGGCAGCGGTTGTTCACGGTGTCCAACGCGGCGATGGTCGTGGTGGGGTTCGCGCTCATGGGCTCGACGTTCTTCTTCTCCCAGTTCTTCGTGTACGTCCAGGGCAGCTCGATCCTGCTCGCAGGACTGCAGACTCTGCCCACCACCCTCGCGATGGTGATCGTCAGCCCGTTCGCGGGCCGGCTCGCCGCCAGGTACGGCTTCCGGATCGTGGTCACCGTCGGCCTGCTCCTGGCCGGATCGGGGCTGCTGGCGCTGGGCTTGGTGCACGCGGACACCGGCTACGGGAACGTGTGGTGGCGGCTGGCGATCGTCGGCGTCGGTTTCGCGTTGACGATGTCCCCGCTGACCGGCGCGACCATCCAGTCGGTCAGCCCGCAGGAGGGCGGCCTCGCGTCGGGCATCAGCAGCACCACCCGGCAGATCGGCGCGGTGCTCGGCGTGGCGGTGCTGGGAGCCATCGTCCACGCCCAGGAGTCAGGCGGCGCCTCCTTCGAGGACGGTCTCAACAGCGCCTTCCTCGCGGCCGGCGCCGTCACCTTGGCCGGTGCCGTGTTCACCGGCCTGTGGCTGGTGAGGTCCAAGCCCGCAGCAGACTCCGCGCCGCGAGATTAACCCGCCGAAACACCTCCGGAGTCGCTGATCAACACCTGCCGTCAGGTCCTGGAACGCCTGGATGGCCGGCTGCGACGCTCCTTTCCACGGGCACTGGAGGGAGTTTCCGCATGACTTCCATCTTCGACCAGGTCGGCGGCGCGAGCGCGGTGTCTGCCGTGGTGGACGAGTTCTACCGCCGGGTGGTGGCCGACCCCCGCCTCGTTCGCTACTTCGCCGACACGGACTTGGGCAAGCTCAAGGCCCACCAGCGCAGCTTCGTGTCCGCCGCCCTCGGCGGCCCTCAGGAGTACCGGGGCAGGACGATGGGCGAGGCGCACGCCGGCATGGGCATCACCGGCGAGGAGTTCGACGCGGTGGTGGTGCACCTGGCCGGGGCGCTGACGCAGTACGACGTTCCTGAGCCGACCATCACGACGATCGCCGGCGCCCTCGCCCCGCTGAAGGGTCAGATCGTGGGCAGCGAACTGCCCGCGCTCTGAGCCGGGGGTGGTTGTTCGACCGGGAAGAGGATCGGGCTGAGCAGGTATTGGGCGCGCTCCGGCGTCGGCTCGTTGGCCAGCACGGGCAGGATGGCCCGGCGCAGCTCGCCGATCAGCTTCTCCAGCTCGTCGTGGGTGAGCCAGACGGCGTGCTGCCGGTAGCCGACGAGGTTGGCCATCGGGTCGGCGTCGTCGCGGTCGAGGTAGGCGTTGAACTCGGCCGTCAGGACGGCCATCGACGTGGCGAAGAGACGCCGGTGGTCGTCGGCCGACAGCGCCGCGACCGCCTCGGCGTCGACGACCGCCCGGTCGAGGCGGAGCCGGTAGTGGCGTTCCACCGCGCCACGCACCCGCCGTTCACCGGCCACTTCCAGGATCCCGCTGGCCGCGAGCAGGTCGACGTGCCGGTAGACCATGGCCTTGGAAGCGTCGGGGATCCGCTCGCACAACTGGGCGGTGGTCAGCTCACGGCCGCCGCGCATCGCGTGCACGATCCGCAGCCGCACCGGATGCGCGAGCAGTTCCAGCAGCTCCAAGGTGTCCATGACAGAACGATCTCATGTGGTGCTAACGTTCGCAAAAACTGCGAGCGACCGCGCGGACGGCCCCGACGGGACAGGCTTGGCCCGAGACGACTGGATCATCAGCGCGGGCAACCGGTAGCTTCTCAGGTCAGCGTTGGCGGGGTGTCGCGCAGGGTGACGCTGGCGTGGTTCTCCTGGAAGCTCTGGTCCGAGACGAGAGTGAGCCGGGCGGTGGACTGGAACTCCGGCAGGGTGATGGAGCCGCAGGAGACCATCGTGGTCTTGAGCTTGGCGATCGTCAGGGCGAGCCCTTCGTTGAGGTCGCCGGCGTAGGGGACGTAGCCGTCGACCCCTTCCTCGAAGACCAGCCCTTGGCCTCCCTGACCGTAGCGCTGCCAGTTGCGGGCGCGGTTGGATCCTTCGCCCCAGTACTCCTTGACGAAGCCGTCGCGGGTGGGCAGCTTCGCGCCGGCCGCCTGGTCGAAGCGCGCGAAGTAGCGTCCCATCATGACGAAGTCGGCTCCCATCGCCAGCGCCAGGGCCACGTGGTAGTCGTGCACGAGCCCGCCGTCGGAGCAGATCGGCACGTACTCGCCGGTACGCTCGCGGAAGGCGTCCCGAGCCGCGCAGACGTCGAGAACCGCGCTGGCCTGGCCGCGGCCGATGCCCTTCTGGTCGCGGGTGATGCAGATGGAGCCGCCGCCCACGCCGACCTTGACGAAGTCGGCGCCGGCCTCGGCGAGGAAGGTGAACGCCTCGCCGTCGACCACGTTGCCGCCGCCGACCGGGATCTCAGGATAGTGCTTCTTCACCCAGGTCAGCGCCTGTGCCTGCCAGTCGCTGTAGCCGTCGGAGGAGTCGAGGCACAGCACGTCCGCGCCCGCTTCCACCAGGGCGGGGACGCGCTCCCGGTAGTCATGAGTGTTGACGCCCGCGCCCACGCGCAGGCGTTTGGCGGCGTCCACCACCTGGTTCGGGAAGCGCTTGTTGTCGGTGTAGTCGGAACGGAACACCAGATGCAGCAGGTGGCCCTCGGCGTCCAGCACCGGAAGGCAGTCGAGGCGTTCGTCCCACAGCCGGGCGTTGGCCTCGGAGAGCGTGACGTCGGGTCCTGCATGGGGAAGGTCGGCCAGGGCGGTCATCCGGCCGCTGACCGGTCCGTCGAGGTCGTGGCGTTGGGGGTGGAAGTCGCGGGACGTCACCAGCCCGAGGAGGCGGCCGGCGGCGGTCCCGTCGTGGGTGACCGCAGCGGTGCTGTGGCCGGTGCGGCGCATGACGTCTGCCAGGAGGCTCAGGCTGTCGTCAGGGCGGACGTTCGTGTCGCTGGTGACGAAACCGGCCTTGAAGTTCTTCACCTGCCGGACCGCTGCCGCCTGGTCCAGGACCGGTTGGTTGTGGTGCAGGAAGCAGAGACCGCCGTTGCGCGCGAGCGCGATCGCGAGATCGGGCGTGCCCACGGCCTGCATGATCGCGGAGGTGAACGGGACGTGCAGTTCGATCGCCGATACTTCGCCTCCGAAGTGCCGCACCAAGGGCGTGCGCAGGTCAACCGTCGCAGGCGAGCAGTCGGTGCGGGTCCGGTTCGGCAAGAGCAGATATTCGTTGAACGTCCGTGAGACCTCGGCGATGATCTGTGCCACTCGTTCCTCCTGATCCGTCGACCGGGGCCGGACCGCCCCGCTGTCAAGATCGCCTCCTCGCTCCACAAGGGGCAGGCATCGCAGGGCAGCCGTGCAGGTGCCGCAAGCTGCGGAGCCCATGACTGGCCCCATGGATCGGAACAGGGTGCGGTCGTGACCTGGCGCCCTATCGATCACCTCATTTTTGACGACAGTCAGGGGCGCCGATGCCTGTGACTTTGATGGCTTGATGGCGTGAATTACCCGGCGGTATGCGCACGACCGCCAGTGTCTGCTGTAGGGCGGTGAGCCGAAGCACGGTAGTTGTCACATAGGCAGGCTTTCTGTCACCTGTGACTGTGCGATCTGATCGGCCAGGTCTGCGGGTGGGTCGCGGGCTCGCGCGCGTTCCGATCAGCGGGTGCGGTTCTGCTCAGGTCTGCGGGCCCTGGAGGGCTCGTTCCTGGTCTGCCAGGAACTTGTCGAGCAGGTCGAAGAGGACGCCGGTGACTTGGGTCTCCTCTTCCGGGGTGAGGTCCGGTCTGACTCCCGTCTCGCCGAGAGCGATCTGTTGAATCTGGGCCTCCCAGACGAGATTGGTGCCGACTTGATAGCGGGCCATCAGCCATTCGCGCCAGCCGTCGAGCCCAGGCCCGCCATGTCGGCGAGCAGCCTGGTCGTAGCCGATCAAGAACGCCGTCACGCCCTTCAGCGATGGGCGGCCGATGAACATGCCGGTGCGCTTGGCGAACTGGTTGAAGTACTTGCGCTCGCTCATGTCGGTCAGTTCAGTCATCCTCAGATCCTCTCCGGCGAACTCCGGTGCAGGCAATGACCTTGGTGGCGTCCGGAGTGAGGAACAGGATGTAGTTCCAGGTTCGGTCGGCTGAGGTGATCGAGCCGAGTCGGATCGGGGATTGACCGAGGTCGTTGAGGGTGTCGACTGTTTGTTGAAGGGCCTGGGTTTGGGCGCCTTGTCTCGTGGTGAGGCGGAGCCGTCGCCTGTAGGTCGTGGCCAGTTCGGATGCCGGAGTGTCTCCGTCCCAGATGGTGAACTGGCCGTCGTCGGCGAGAGCGGCGCGGGCCGCTCTGCACGCTCCGGTTGCCGTGTCGAGGAGCGTCAGAAGGTCGTCTCGGTTCAGCGGGCGCTCCACTTGCAGATCCTTATGGGTGGTGCGGATGTTAGCCGAAACGCTCAGCCGGCTCGCTGGAGATCAGACCGGTCGTGGCTGCGAGGAGGTCGGCGTGGTGGACGAGGAGGTTCTTGAGCGCGCCGTAGTGGGCGAGGGGAGCTTCGCGGTTGAAGTGGTGCCAGGTGTTTCCCCGGCGCTGGAGCCATTCGCGCTGGGTGTGCTGCGGCTGCTGGGCCTCGATGGGGCGGGGCGCGAAGCGGGGTGCGCCTTGGGTGACGCGTGCCAAGATGAACGCAGAGGCTTCTTGGCGTTTGCGGTCGTCGAGGGTGGGCTGAACGGGGCCGGGAACCGGTGGCAGCTGGTTGATGATCTCGGCCCAGGCTTCTTCGCCGAGGCTCCAGAACATCAACCCAGGCCGGTGCCGCTGGTCCCGCCGCCAGGAGAACCCCCGGATCGGATCGCTGTTCAACCAGGGCATCTGCACCAGGTCCCGGACCGGGCACGACACCTCAGCCTCGTTCGCCCGCCAGGTCACCGTCCACCGTCGCGGCCAATCACCCTCCAACGCCAGTCCCTGCCTGCCGGACCCGACGGGCACCCGCACCAGCAGATCCATCCACGAGCAGCGATGCGACCACAAGCCACCCGTGGCATCTCGTTCGTCGACCATACGCCCAGGAAACGCCGACCCGTCCCGTACCGCAGCCACTCACCCGAACCAGTGACAGAAAGCCTACGAAATGTAGCCTCGGTGACAGATGCCGCGCCTCATCGGTGACAACAAGCGTGCCTCGCCCGAACCGACCTCGCAGATCAAGCAACCCCTGCGGTGACAACTACCGTGCTTCGGCTCAGGCAGCCCGCGCGGCCGCCCAATCCGCGCTCAACGGCCTGTTCCTGGGCCTGGGTGCGGTGGCACTGCTCGTCGGCGGCATCGGCGTCGCCAACACCATGGTCATCTCGGTCCTGGAACGCCGGTCCGAGATCGGCCTGCGCCGCTCCCTCGGAGCGACCAGAGCAGACATCCGCCTCCAATTCCTGGTCGAAGCGATCCTGCTGGCCGCGCTCGGCGGCCTCGCCGGCGTGGCCATCGGCACCCTGGCCACCACCATCTACGCCCACATCAAGAACTGGGCCACCGTGGTACCCCCGTCGGCCTGGGCCGGCGGGCTGGGCGCGGCCGTCACCATCCACGCCATCGCCGGGCTGCTCCCCGCCATCCGCGCGGCCCGGATGCAACCCACCGCGGCACTGCGAACCGCCTGACATGCCCGGCACGATGAGCAATCCCGTCGTGCCGGTCTTCAGCATGCCCAACGGCCCTTTGATTGGACACTCACAACAAGTGCCCGAGTGTTCACCAGGACGGGCCAGCCGCACGGCCACGGGAAGATCGAGCGGCTGATCGGCACCGTCAACCAGATGTGCCTGGCCCACCTGCCCGGCTACGCTCCCCGCGGCACCCCCGACCGCGCCAGCCAGGCGCAGCTCACCCTTCCGCAGCTCGACGCCGCGATCGGCCGGTTCATCCGCGAGGTCTACACCCAGCGCCCCCACTCCGAGACCAAGACACCACCCCAGGCGCGGAGGGAGGCCGGCGCGTTCATCCCGCGCATGCCCACCTCCCTCGAACAACTTGACCTGCTGCTGTTCCTCGTATTGGCAGCGGATCGGGCCGTCTTGCCCGGCGCGTTGGATGGTGAGCTCGCCCAGCCACAAAGTCCGCGGCACCTCATCATCAGGTGACCCGCTGGTCTGCGGTGTCGTCAGGCGCGGCCAGCCAGGGCATGCGGTGGACAAGGCTGTCACGCAGCCGGGTGAGAGCGGCGATGCGCTCCTCCAGCTCAGCCACCCGCTGCGCGGCGACGGCGTTGCTGGCGGCGCACGGCGGCACATAGCAGAACACCTCGGGCAGCTCAGCATCGAGGAAGTCCAGGAACGACTTCACATCTTCGACGGTGAACCCGCAGGCCAGCAGCGCACGAATATTGCGGACGCGGAGGGTCGCACTGGGCTCGTACACGCGATACCCCGCGGTCGTACGGCCGGACTCGAGCAGGCCCTGCTCCTCGTAGTAGCGCAGGGCACGGGTCGTGGTCCCAGCCTCCGCGGCCAGTTCACCGATGAGCATCACAGGCACCTCCGAGTCCAACCGCACGGCTTCGCGTACACATCAAGGTCAAGTCCCGAGCCGGACCACCGTCTTCCCGGTGTATGCGCCCTTCACGAGACCGAGGAGGGCCTGCGGCGCGTTCGCGAGCCCGTCGATCACCGTCTCGTCGTGGACGATCGCGCCTTCGCCCAGCCAGGTACGGAACTGCGTGTCGAACTCCGGAGCACGGTCAAGATGATCGCTCGTGGTGAAGCCGCGCATGGTGAGGCGCTTGCCGATCACACTGAGCAGGTCGCCAGGCCCGTCGCCAGGACGGCTCTCGCCCTGCCGGTTGAGGGCTCCGCACAGCGCGATGCGGCCATGCGGGTTCATGACCTCGATCGCGGCATGCAACTGTTCGCCGCCCACGTTGTCGAAGTAGACGTCGATGCCTTCGGGGGCGGCCTCGCGCAGCCTGTCCACGATCGGGCCGTCGTGATAGTCGAAGGCCGCGTCGAACCCGAGTTCGCCGGTCAGCCGGGCGACCTTCTCGGGTGATCCGGCGCTGCCGATCACCCGGGACGCCCCCTTGAGCCGGGCGATCTGACCGGCCATGTTTCCGGTCGCTCCAGCCGCGCTGGAGACGAAGACGGTGTCGCCGGGCCGTAGCTCCGCGGCATCCATGAGCCCGACATACGCGACCAGCCCGGAGCCTAGGTAGGTAGAAGGCGTCGAGTAGGCGTCGCGGTCAACGCGGCGAAACAGCCCGGCCTGCGCCACGGCGTACTCGCGCCAGCCGAACCGATGCATCACCAGGTCGCCTGCGCCCAGTGACGGGTCGGCAGAGGCCACCACTTCACCGATGGCGGCTCCGTACATCACCTTGCCGATCTCATAGCGGGGCATCGGCAGGCCAGAGATCCCCGCGATCAACATGAGCATGCCGGGCTCGAGCGACATGAACAGATTGCGGACCAGTACCTGACCCACTGCGGGATCAGGGACAGTGACCTCGGCGATCTCGAAGTCGCCGGGAGTGGGCAGGCCCTCCGGGCGTGCGACGAGCCTGACCTCCAGTCCGGTGCGGGAGGTGCCGGAGAACGTTGTGCTGTTCGAAGGTGCGTCCATGCCGACGACCGTAGGGATTGACCCATACGTGAAGGTCAAGCCGCCTACCTGCGGGACCTCTGAGCAGGGACGAAACGGGAGCCTGGAAGATCGTTTCCCGGACTTCGTACGGGTGTGTTCGCGATTTGCGCGTACAGGACGGCGTTACCGGCCTATGAGGGAAGCCACGAGGGCCACCAGGGTAGAACGCAGTCACCTGGAGTGCCCTCGGCGGCCAGGTCGTACATGGTCATGGCGACGGGTCCGGCGATGGAGCCGGCAACGGTGAGAGCAAGCAGTATGGCGCCCGACCATAGACGTCCGGCCAGCCAGGGCAGCCGGGTCAGCAGGTGAAATGACTGCGCGACAAGCGCCGACAGTACCGAGACGATCGGAAAGATCACGATCCGGCTCAGAGACCAGACGGTACCGGCGAAGTTTTCGCCCGAGCTCAGGTCGCCCAGGCAGTAGAGCTGCGCGCGAGCCACCAGGTGGATATCGAGGAAGGTCCCGAACGTCGCGCACGCAATGGCGATGATCGCGGAGAGCCCGCATCCGAACGTCCAGTAGACCTCGCGCGTTTGTGGCGTTCTGCGCTCCGTCACGGCGCCATCAAAGCAGACGTGTTTGCGGGCGATGCGCAGCGTTGGTGCGGATCCGGTGCAGGGTTCACCCGCCATCGCCGAAGGAGCACGTCCCCGCTTCAGGCAGAGACCTGGCGGCACAAGGCGATCGGGCTTGCCCCGTTGCCGCCGGTCTCCGAACAGGTTCGGCTGGACCAGGACGTTCGGCTCGCGCGTGATCTATGGGCGTTGGAGGCGCGCACGCACGGCGGTGACCTCCCACGGCGTCGACCGCGTCGGAGCCGACGGCAGACTTCCCGCTGAGCGCCCCGTCCTCTACCGCCGATATGCGGTGACGCCGACCGGCACCCGGCTGTCCACGGCGCGTATGACCGGTTCTGCGCCCTCGGGCCCGGATCCTCCGTACAGCTCGATCAGTTGCAGTTCGCTCGCCATCTTCCCGGCCACCTCGCCGGCGACGGTCTCGTCGGGGACCGCGACGAGAGTCGTCCTGCCGCCGTCACCCCTCTCGTGCACCACCACGTCGACCGCCGGATCGGCGCCTTCGTGCACGATGATGAACGCCTCCGACAGTGTCTCCCCCGCCTCGAAACGCGCCTTGTACGAGGCCACGCCCGTCAGCGACTCGAACCCGTAGTAGACGGCCCCCACCGGCACCTCACCGCCGACCGCCCGGCCGGCCTCGGCGTGCCAGACCGCGCCGAACGCGCCGCAGAGCTCGACCTGGTCCACCCCTTCGGCGACCAGCCGGGATACGAGCTCCACCATCTGCCCAGGCTCGCCGACGGCCCGTACGCGCGTGCGCCCGCTGCCGTTCTGGACGGTCATGACGTCGATCGACGGGTCGGCGCCGACCTCCTCATAAATGATCACCCTGTCTTCGCTCATGCCCGGAAGCCTTTCACCTCAACCAAACTTGAGGTCAAGCCGATCGGCGACGAGGACACGGTCGCCGTCCGGACCGACCGCCCGTCCCAGAGCTGCCACCACCGCTGAAAGGACGCTCCCGGCGGCCCCGCCAGGGACCGCCGGGAGCGAACCGCTACGGCGCGGTGATCCGGTAGGCGCGGATCACGCTCTGCTCCACCGTGTTGCCATGAACGTCGGCCGAACTTGCCCGAAGCGACACGAACCCGCTGCGCCCGGGATGGTCCAGGACGACCTTGGACCCGGCGACCTTCGCCCGGCTCCAGGTCACGCCGTCGTCGTAGGACACCTCCACGACCACCTCACGCGCCGGGCCCGCCGCGCTCCCGGCCAGCCGCTGCACGGTGAACGGCACCTCGAAGCGCCGCCCGGCCGGAGCGGAGTTCCGCACGTCGAGGTCCGGGGCGAACCGCACCACGGACAGCGGCAGCCGGGTCGGCGAGCTCGTGTTTTCCGACCGGAACGTCCACGTCGCCGAGCTGCGCGTGGACAACACCGCGGACTCTCCTCGCTCCGCGTCGGCGACCAGCCGGTACGTCCCCCCGCCCGGCGGCACGGTGAACCACTCCATCAGCCAGTCGCTCTCGCCGACGAGCTCGCCATCGCGGTAGAGGGACAGGTGCTCGGTGGCCCCGGAGTACCCGATCGACCCGCGCCCGTCGCCGAACATCGGCAGATTCACCGCGATCACGTCGCCGGTGCGGCGCGCGGGCTCGCTCGTCTGGTCCCCCGACGGGAGGGAGGGGCCGAACACGCCACGGTTCCACAACTCCGTGGTGACGCTGCCCGGCCGCAACCGCACGGGAGCGGACGAGAACGCGGTGATCTGGCCGTCGGCCCCGAACTCGGTCATGGCGGCGGACCAGCGGATGCCTTCGTCGGTGTTGACGTACTCGGTCGACGTCGACGGTGAGGTGAGCTCGTTCACGCTGGGATGCGTCAGGAAGACGCCCTGGCTCGGCACGGCCTGACGGCCCACCAGCACGCGGGCACCCGGCAGATGCTCCGCGACGTCGACACGTACGCGCGCCAGATCCTTGGGATCCACCGCCCGGTCATAGCCGGTGATCATGCGATCCCGCTCGAACCAGGCGAGCTGGTAACTGTCCTGACCCGCCTGGTAGTGCGCGCTCACCCGGGTGAGCATGCCTTCTTTCGCCTGCTCGGGGCCGAGCTGCGCGGTGAACGCCCTGGCGAAGTTCCGCGGGTACCAGCCCCTGACATGCAACCGGTCGGGCGTCCTGAACGAGTACGCGACGTTGCCCTCCTTCAGCACCGCGCCGGGCGTGGGCGGGCGGATCGACGTGGGTCGGCCCAGCCGGGCGTCCGCCTCGACGGTCCACGCCCTGTCCAGGCGCAGGCGTGGCTGCACCAGCAGCGCCACGCCGTCCTCGCTCAGGATGGTGGTGTCCAGCAGGTACTCGCCCCTGGGCAGGCGGAAGGTCATCGAGCTCTCGGTCGGCCAGAACACCTGGGGCGACGGTTCCGCGGCGTCCAGCCGCCAGATCACCATCTGATAGTCGGCCGTCGGCTTGCCCGACCGGTCGGTCTGGTTGACGGTCAGGTCGTAGCTCTCGATCTCCTTCTCCACCGCGGCGGGCGTGCTCACCACGACGCCGCCCGGCCCCTTGGCCTCGACGAAAGCGCCGAGGAAGCCGTCGGGCTCGCCGGTACGCGTGTCCGCCGTCACCGTCGCCTCCGCCTGTCCGCCCGCGGGCACCGTCAGCGTGGCCGGGCTGACGGAGAAGGTCGTGCCCGACGTGACGCCGAGGTCGAGGGTGACCGGCGTATCACCGTGGTTGTGGTAGGTGAGCTTCCTGGTGAGCACCTCGTCGTCGGCGTGTGGCCAGCGCTGCAGGCCGAACCCCAGGCCGGGCGGGTCCGCGGTCACCGCCTGCGTGGCCGCCCGCTCGGCGTCCACGCGTCCCGCTCCCTGGGAGAACACCTCCGTCTGCGGAGAGGGCTTGGCCGAGCCCATGAGCGTGGCCTTCAGCTCCGCCGCCTTCCAGCTCGCGTGCGCGCCGGCCAGCAGCGCGGCTGTTCCCGCGACGTGCGGGGTCGCCATCGAGGTCCCCGACATGGCCACGTACGGCCCGCTGCCCGCGCTGTCCTTGCTCCGCGCGGCGGCGATCTCCACGCCCGGCGCGGTGATCTCCGGCTTCAGCCCGGAGTCGCCCACGCGCGGGCCCTTGCTGGAGAAGTCCGCCAGCCGGTCCGTCCTGTCCACGGCCCCCACGGCCAGGGCGGCGTCCGCGCTGGCGGGGGAGCTGACCGAACGGTCGGCCTCGACGTTGCCCGCCGCGACCACGAACAGCGTGCCGTGGCTCTCGCTCAGTCGCTGAACGGCCTCCTCCATCGGGTCGAGACCGGGCTCGTCCAGGCCGCCCAGGCTCAGGTTGACCACCCGGGCGCCCTGGTCGGCGGCCCACTGCATCCCGGCCAGAATGGCGGAGTAGGTGCAGAAACCCGGTTCGCACACCTTGCCGTCCAGCAGTTGGGCGTCCGGCGCCACACCGCGATACCTGCCGTCGGAGGAAGCTCCGGTGCCCGCGATGGTGGACGCCACATGCGTGCCGTGGCCGACCACATCCCGTTCGTCGGGCGTATCGGTGAAGTCCGCCCGCGCGACCACCTTCCCGGCCAGGTCCGGATGGGCACTGTCGATGCCGGTGTCCAGCACCGCCACCTTGACCCCCGCGCCGGTCAGCCCCTTCGCCCAGGCCGCGGGAGCGCCGATCTGCTTGACGCTGGCGTCAAGGGACAGCTTGACGCGCGCGTCGAGCCAGATCTTGCCCCCGACGTTCCGCAGGTCCTGCCAGAACCGGACGGCCTGCGCCCTGTCCTGCCGCACGGCGAAGCCGCCGACCGCGGCCAGCGCCCGCTGCCCCGCCCCGCCGCGCAACGATCTGGGCGCGGACGCGCCGGTGACGACGAGCGGCAGGTCCTGACGCCGGTCGTCGTAACCGGACTCGGCAAGCGCGCTCACCTCGAACAGGCGCGGATCCAGGCGTCCCTGCCGCAGGGGCTCGATCGCGTCACCCGGCACGACCCGCAACCGCTCACCGCTGCCGAAGGTGTGGAAGTCGATACCCTCCCTTCCCTCGCCCGGCGCGATCAGGGGACTTCCGTCCGGTGCGAGGACCACCCGGTCGCCGGTGATCAGGGTGACACTGCGGGCGTTCCCCGCTCCCCCGGCGCTCGCGTGAGCTGCGGGTAACACGATGATGGACGCGGCGACCAGCAGGAACGCGCCCGCCGCTCTCGTCGTCGTCTTTCGCACTCCGTCTTCTCCCTTTTCCCGAATCCGTTTGGCGATGATCACTCGTTATTGCCATACGCTCGGGACGTCGTTCCAGGTTGCACGGCGCCAGCGATTTCCAGGTGACGGCGATGGGCGGGAGATGTCCAATTCGTCCAATATCTGGGGAATCAGTCTGCTGACACCGAGGAGCTGGGCGGTGGAGGAGACGGCGTTCTCCGGCCGGGTGGGCAGGTCGCGAGCTGAACGCATCAGCTGTCAATGCTCGGGAAATGCGGTCAGCCTTGTGGTGTGGCGCGTTCGACTACATTGGAGCTTCGCACCTTTCGTCTCGTCCTTCACATCTGTCCTTGTCGCGTGCCGAGGAGCGCCCCTAGATGAACTGGCTCTACGTCGTGGGGATCATCCTCTTCCTCCTCGGGTTGATGATGTCCATCGCGCTGCACGAACTCGGCCACCTGGTGCCGGCCAAGCTCTTCGGCGTCAAGGTGACCCAGTACATGGTGGGCTTCGGCTCCACGGCCTGGTCCCGGCGCAAAGGCGAGACCGAATACGGCATCAAGTGGATCCCGTTCGGCGGCTACATCCGCATGATCGGGATGCTGCCGCCGCGCCCCGGAGAGGATCCCACCAAGGTCAGGAGCACGGCGACAGGACCTTTCCAGGGGCTGATCGAGTCCGCCCGCGAGGCCGCGCTGGAAGAGGTGCGTCCAGGCGACGAGAACCGCGTCTTCTACCGCAAGAAGTGGTGGCAGAAGGTCATCATCATGTCCGGCGGGCCGTTGATGAACCTCGTGCTGGCGTTCGTCTTCTTCGCCATCCTGCTGGTCGGCATCGGCCTGCCCGCCGATGCCCCGATCGTCTCGTCCGCCACCGAAACGTGCGTCATCCCCGTCTCCGAGCAGCGCGCCGCCTGCAAGCCCGGCGACCAGCCCACCCCGGCCGCGCAGGCGGGCCTCAAGCCGGGCGACCACATGGTCTCCTTCGACGGCGCCACGATCGACTCCTGGGAAGACGCCAAGCGCCTGATCCGCTCCCACGGCGCCGGCCCGGTCAAGCTCGGCATCGTGCGTGACGGTAAGCCGATGACGTTCGACGTCACGCTCATCGCCCAGGACCAGCCCAACCTCGAAGACCCCGAGAAGACCGACAAGAACGTCGGCTTCCTCGGCGTGCGGCCCACCAAGGTGATGGAGCAGCAGAGCGTCGGCCAGGTGATCGGCTACATGGGCGAGCAGACGGCCAGGGTGGCAGGCTCGATCTTCAACCTGCCGGAGAAGATGGTCGGCGTCTGGCACGCGGCCTTCTCCGGCGAGGAACGTGACCCCGAGGGCCCGGTGGGCATGGTCGGCGCGGGCCGCTTGGGCGGCGAGATCCTGACCTCCGACCTGTCCAACGAGGAGAAGATCGCCACCTTCGTCAACCTGCTGGCCGGCTTCAACCTGGCGATCGGCATTTTCAACCTGATCCCGCTGCTGCCGCTCGACGGCGGGCACATCGCGGGCGGGCTCTGGGAGGGGCTCAAGCGGGCCTACGCCAAGGTCATGCGGCGGCCGAAGCCCAAGCACGTCGACATCGCCAAAGTGCTGCCGCTGACGTACGCGGCGGCACTGGTGATGATGATCATGGCAGGCCTGCTCATCTACGCCGACCTGGTCAACCCGCTCACGCTGACGAACTGACGGACCGGTTCGTGATGTTCTCCGACCACCTGCCACGACATGCTGCGCGCAGGGCACGATGTCGGGAAACTCCGCCCGCCCGCGCGGGAAGCGGCCGTGCTGGAGTTCCAGCGCGACATGATCAGCGAGAACACCCGTGAAGGTGTCGCCGCCGGCAAGACCCTCGGCCGCCCCGCCGCCCTCGACCAGGGCGGGGCGGCCACCCTCGTCGAGGCATACCGCCAGGTGCGCACCGCCGGTGACGAAGGCGTCTGCCAGGCTTTGGCCTCCGGGCAGACCATCCGCCGCGGCCACAGCTGCTCGGTCCGCATCGCGGCCCCGCTTGCCTTCGACTGCGCCGCGCTGGAGCAGAGCGCTGCCCTCGCCGGTTCCAGCCCCGCCGCGCGCAAGGCGCACCGGATGTACGCCGCCCGTGTCACAGCCACCCAACCATGATCAGCTTCATCGATAACCTCCATCCAGCTCCACTGATCCCGAAGCGGCAGGGCGAGGTTACGAGCGAACCTGCCGGTCGGGCGCCGGAGCTTTCAGTGATTTCCTGATGCGCCTGTTCGTAGTGTGGGCGTCACGGTCGTGTCGCTCGGTGGCTTGCCGGGTCAATCTTGTACTGGCTGGGGGCGGACGCGTTTGTAATTGAGGGTTTGTGCGCTCAGGACGCAGGTGGCGACGATGGCGAGGATGGCGCCGGTCCACATGGCGGCGGCGGTGTCGTCGGCGGCGCTGATGGCGAGGCCGCCGATGGCGCTGCCGGCGACGACGCCCAGGGTGATGACGGACGTGTGCACGGTGTTGACCAGTCCCCCGGCTCCGGCGACTTCGACGACGCGTGAGACGAGTGCGGGGTTCATCGTGACGCCGACGAGGCCGACCGCAAGCACGCCGGGCAGGGCGGCCCAGGGCAGGTGGGCGAACAGGGCGAGGACCACCAGCGCGCCGGCCAGGGCGAGGTGGCCGATGCGCAGCAGGGTTACCGCGTGGCGGTCTGCGTAGCGGCCCACCACGTTGTTGCCGAGGACGGTGCACAGGCCGTAGCCGAAGAGGATCAGGGTCGTGGTGTTGGGCGAGAAGCCCGCGTCGTGTTCCAGCAGGGGGGTGAAGTAGGAGAACGCGCCGTAGGTCGCTCCGATGGTGAGCAGGCTGACCAGGTAGCGGCTCCACAGCCGCGGCGAGCGGAGCTGCCGCAGGTCGTCGGCGGAGGTCTGCGCGGAGACGGCGGGCAGTGCGGGCAGGGTACGCAGGTCGAGCAGGGCGATGATCAGACCGGCGGCGCCCAGGGCGAAGAAGCTCGCCTGCCAGTTCCAGGTGGTGGCGATGGCGTGGCTGATGGGCAGGCCCAGGACGGCGCCGAACATGAGACCGTTCAGCACGATGGAGATCGACGACGCGATGCGGTCGGGGCTGGGGGCGAGCCGGGCGGCCATGGTCAGGGTGAGTCCGAACACGGCGCCGCCCAGGCTCCCGGTCAGCAGTCGAAGCGCGGCGATCCACCAGTAGTTGTGCACCAGGGGCACGGAGGCTTCGAGTATCGCGTAGGCGGTGACGACGCCCAGGAGCGCGGCCTTGGGCGGGACCAGGCGGAGGGCCATGACGATGAGCGGGCCGCCGATGGCCATGCCGAAAGCGTAGATCGAGATCAGCGTGCCGATCGTGGTTGTCGAGGCGCCGAGGCTACGTGCCATGTGAGGCAGCATGCCCATCGTCTGCAGTTCGCTCATGGCGACGATGAGAAGGGTGAGCATGAGCCAGTAGAGAGGCCGTTTCATGGAGCGATGCCTTTCTGTATTCTGAAATCCAAAACTTGGGCAGGGCGAGAGACGGAGTCTGTCGCCCTCTTCGCTCAGGCCAGCAGGGAACGAAGCCCGTCGAGGGCGATCCGGTGCAGAATCTCGGGGGTGACTCCGGTCTGGGCCGTCACGCGGATGCCGGAGATGAGGGTGTTGACCAGGAGTGCGCCTTCACCGGCAGCAGGGCCGTCAGGCATGCTTCCGTCCATGCGGCCGGCCCGGATGGTGTCCTCCAGCAGGCCGAGGCGCTCCTGGAGATCTCGCTCGAGAATGCGCGCGATGCGCTCATCACGCGCCCGCAGGTCGGGATTCATCAGAGTGTGCACGCCCATGCAACCGGCGGCATGCCCCTCGGCGCGCGCGACACGTTCCTCGTCGATGATCGCGTCGATCAGCTTCCGGAGCCGTTCGGCACCGCTGAGGGAGGCGTCGGTGAGGATGGACGCCTGGAGTGCTCGCATGGTGGACGCGTAGTGCTCAAGCGCCCGTACGAAAAGCTCATCCTTCGACGTGAACGCGTTGTACAGACTGCTGCGTCGCACGTCAGCGGCCTCGCAGAGCTGCTCGGTCGACGTGTCGGCGTAGCCGTGGACGCGGAACTGCGCCGCTGCGGCTTCGAGAACCACGCTCTCGTCGAAGGTTCGCGGTCTGGCCATGGGCGAACGCTACCACGTTCTGTATTCCGAGATCCAAAATGATGGGATCCGAACTCTTCATGACCGTCCACGTTCGCAGTTGCGACGCCGCAGGCTGTGAGCTTGGGCGTTCGTTCGTTGACACACCCCCGCATGCTGCGGGAGGTCGCATGTGGACAATGGCGGCCGAGGACGAGTGGATTCTCGCCGACCGGCTCGCCAAGGGGTTGCGCGACCAAGCGATGGCGGTGGGCGTCGTCTACCCCATCGTGCTTCGGTCGCGCATCACTCCCCTTTCGCGGTCAGCGCATCACAACCCACCGGCCCGCTCTGCATGGCTTATGACCTGTGGAAACCTTCCGGCGAAGCACATCCGCACAGAAAGTCACGAGAAGCCGCTCAACTCCGCGCTGTCAACGGGACTGTTCGTTCGGATGCTCGTCATGCCCCGTTCCAGTCCGAACGTGGGCGCGGTCGGCCACACGACCGGCGGGGGCGCGGGGCTCCTCGGGCGCCGCTTCGGCTTCGCCGCGGATCACGTACGGCGGCTGCACCTGGCAATCTTGCGCCGTCTTCCGGTCGTCACTCGGAGGCCGACCCTCCTCGCAGGCCGACCCTGGCGCCAGAGCACCACGGCAGATGCTGCCTCCAGCCTTCCGATGGTCAGTCGCCACTGGCCGTTCCGATCCTTCTCACGGGCCTTTTCGGTTGCTCAGGCGACATCAGTTGGCCGACTTGCCGAACCAGCGGGAGAGGTGGTCGTCCAGGTCCTGCTGATCGTCGCCGATCCAGGCGACGTGGCCGTCGGGGCGTAGCAGGACGCACGGGACATCCAGTACCGCAGTGGGATCCGCGAGGTAGTCGACCCGGTCTGACCAGCCGCCGACGGTCAGGCGTTCGGTACGGTCCAGCAGCAGGCCGCGGCCGTGATGCAGCAGACCGTAGAGGTGGCCCTGTTTCACGTCGATGTCGTGCAGGCGGCGGCCGAGCAGGTCGGGGCCCTCGCCGAAGTCGTAGCGGATGCCGATCGCGGTGATCTTCTCGATCAGATGGCGGTTCACCTCGTCGAAGTCCATCAGCTCGGTGAGCAGCCTGCGCACGGCCTGCGGGCCAGGTTCGGTGGACAGCAGTTCCATCTGGGCGCGGGTGTTGTCCAGCACGTCCTCGGCGACCGGATGACGTTCGGCCTGGTACGTGTCCAGCAGTGTGTCCGGGGCCCAGCCACGGATCTGCGCGGCCAGTTTCCAGCCGAGGTTGAACGCGTCCTGAACGCCCAGGTTGAGGCCCTGTCCGCCGATGGGTGGATGGATGTGCGCCGCATCGCCGGCCAGGAGCACCCGCCCGACCCGATAACGTTCGGCCAGCCGGGTGGCATCCCCGAAGCGGGACATCCAGCGCGGGGAGTGCACGCCGAAGTCGGTTCCGGCGATGGTGCGCAACTGTTGTTGGAAATCCTTGAGGGTGGGCGGTTCCGCGCGGTCGGCGACTCCCGCGGCGGGGACCACGACGCTGTAGACCCCTTCGCCGAAGGGCCGGAGCCAGAATCGCTGCTGGGTCTCGCGGATTTCGGTCACCTTGGCGGCGATCTCCTCCTGCGGCACGCCCACTTCCATCTCGCCCATCAGCGTCTCGGTCCGTGAGGGCTCGCCGGGGAACCCGACGCCGAGCAGTTTACGCACCGTACTGCGCCCGCCGTCACAGCCGACGAGGTAGCGCGAACGCAGCCGTTCCCCGTCGGCCAACTCGACGGTCACGCCCTCGTCGTCCTGCTCGAAACCGGCCACCGCGCAACCGCGCCGGACCTGCGCACCCCGTTCGATCGCATGTTCTTCGAGCAGATGTACTATGACCGGCTGCGGGACGCCCAGCAGATAGGCGTACGCGGAATCCAGGCCCTTGGGCGCGGCTTTGGGGATGGCGGCGAAGAAGCCGCCGGCCGGACGCTGTCTCCCATGCCGGAGAATACGATCCAGCAGTCCGCGCATCGCCATCAGCTCGAGACTGCGAACATGCAGACCGACTATGCGGACGAACGACGCGGGCTCCGTTTCCTTCTCCAGAACGAGTACCCGCACATCGTGCAGCCGCAGTTCGGCGGCGAGCATCGCACCGGTCGGCCCGCACCCGGCAATGATCACATCGAAGGTGAGGGGCGCACGATCGGCGCCGGAGGCCGGCGACCGGAGAGCTCCGGGGACGCCGCCCGCCGTGGAGTCACGCTCGCCCCTGTCGCTGGCGGGCTGCTCGGCGGTGACCTGCTGAGAGTGCATAGGTGTTGCCTTTCGGGAGTGCCTTGTTGGCGAGGCGCTCCCGGCGACACCTACGTCAATCGCCCGACTGTGACGGGAAGGGGAGCACCCACATCGATACAGCGTTCATGGGTCTCACCTCCTCGGGCGGTGTCACGGTCAACTGCAAGCTACAAGCCCGAGCATCATCCCGTCCAATCCTTTCCCGGCCACGTGATCACGACTCCGAACAGCCCGTGCGATCGCAGGGCGCATCCGGCGTGGCGGCCGGCTGGACCCGGCCACGGTCGACGGTCTGGTCCTGGCTGCCCGCCGGAGGCTGACGGGCTCTCGGTAGGCGCTGCCATGATGAGGTTCGCTCGTGGCCACTACGCGAACTGGTCGTAGGCGAGCTTGACGACCAGCGCGATGACGACGCATAGGCAAGATGCCGAGCAAAATCTCTCACCCGGGCGCCTGGCGGCTGGGGACATGTTCGGGAGCGGTGGGCCTAGTCGGCGAGGCGATGGCTGACGGCCACTCCGGTGGACGGACAGCTCCGCGGGACCATGAATCTCTCGTCCCGGGGGTTCGAGCACCATGCGGGTGGCCGCCTCCTCGGAACGCGATGCGGTGACGTCGGCGATGAGCTGCCCGAGCAGCGCGTACCCTCCCTCGAAGCGCAGTCGTTGCCGACGACCACCACACGCCCCGCTGTTGGCAGAGGGCGCATGGCGTCGGTCACGCCACGCCTCCCTTCACCGGGACGCACCCCCTGCCTCCATCCACGTGATCTCCGTTGCACGCGACTCCCCCGCTACCGCGACTCCCCTGCCACCAACCGTCCCCGCGACTCCCCGGTCGTCACCCGTTCCCGAAGCTCAGCCGGCGCCCCGTTCCCGCAACTGCGCCACCACCGCCCGTTCCTGAAGCTCCGCCGCCACCGCTCGTTCCCGCAACTGCGCGGCCTCCGTACGTGCCGCTTCCAGCTCGGCGCGGAGGTCGTCCAGTCGCGCGCGCTCCACCAGCAGCCTCGCCTGAGCCTGGTCACGCTCCTTGCCCGCCGCCTCGGCCCGCGAACGTTCCCGGGAGGCGAGCTTGCGCTCGCGCGACAGCGCCGCCGCGCCCTCCTCCTTGATCGCCGTCACCTTTGCTGCCAGCCGTTCCGTCTCTGCCGCCGCCAGCCCGGCGTCCTTGAGCGCGATCGCCCGGTCACGTTCCGCGTCGGCGGCGGCGCGCTCCGCCCTGATCGCCCGCTCCACCGCGCGTTCGCGCTCCTGCGCCGCCGCCTCCTCCCGTGCCTTGGACGCGACCATGTCTCTCTCGGCCTGCGCCCTCGCCTCGACCGAGGCCGCCGCTTCCTCGCGAGCGCGATCCCGTTCCTCGCGGGCCAGCTCGGTCTGCTCCTGCGCCCGTACGACCTCGGCCCGCGCCGCCTCCTGCGCGTGAAGGACCTGCGCCTCGGCCTCCTGGCGTACCTGCAGCACCTGGGACTGAGACTCCTCCTGCGCCTCCAGCACCCGGACCCGCGCCTCCTCCTCGATCCTCGAGACCTGGGTCCGGGCGTCGTCCTGTGCCTGCGCGGCCTGGGAGCGCGCCTCCTCCGCCCGCCTGTCGGCCAACTCGACCCGCTCCGCCAGCTCCTGGACGGCCTGATCACGGGCCTGCTCGGTCAGCTCGGCCTGCCGGGTGGCCTCCTCTGCCTGGTGTTCGGCCAGCTCAGCACGTCGCTTGGCCTCCTCGGCCGTCAGCAACGCCTGCCGCTCCGTGCTCGACGCCTCCCGCAGGGCGGCCAGCGCCTGCTCTCTGGCGCGTTCGGCGTCGCCCAGCGCGGTCTCGCGTTCGTGCTCGGCCTCTTCGAGGCGCTGCCGCATCTCGGTCGTCTGCCTGCGGGCGTGCTCGGCGGCCTCGCGCGCCAGCCGTACCTGCTCGAACGCCTGCTCCCGCTCGGTACGCGCGATCGCGACCCGGGTGTGCGCCTCGGCCTGGATGGCGCTCAGCTTGGCCTCGACACCGGCGGGACTGAGCTCCTCGGCCAGTGCCCGCGCCAGCGGCTCGATGGCCGCGGCCAGCCCGCTCTCCATCCGGTCGTACAACTGCTCGGCCCTGGCCAGCGCCCCTTCCAGCCCGGGGGTGGCCCGCCGCAACTCCCGCTCTCGCTTGGCAGCCGCCTGACAGTCCTTCTCAGGACAGTACGCCTTGGGCCGCCCCCGCCCCCGCCGCTGCTCAATCGGCGCCCCGCAGTGCTTACAGGGCGTCACCACACTGGTCTCTGCCGTCACATCGGCAGCCTACCATTTACGATTTTCCAGAAAATCAAAATCAAAAAATCTGATCCGTTGCGCGCCCCCGGATCCCGCTCAACTTGCGAGAATGTAGAATTCCCGCAAGTTTCTGCTCCTGCAGACGTGAGAGAGGCATGACGAGCATCCGAGCTGCCAAGTGGGACCAGCCACGTAAATTTCATGGGCGTTCGCCACACCCTTTCAGTGGATTGGTCACCTGATTGCAGCACTCAGGACGAGACAAAGCCGCCCAAAGCGGTTGTTTCTTCTCCTGCTCGGGCCTGCCTGTCGATGGCGGCTCGGTAGTCGACCGCCCGGTAGCCGTCAAACCGTTTGAGCCGTTTCAGGCGACTTGTTCTGTATCGGAGCTGGTTTCCGCCTTGGCGGGTTCGTTGATCCAGACGCCTGTGGGCAGGCGCGGCGGGGTGGGCTTGCGACGGAACCTGCCGGGGTGGGCTGCGTAGGCGGCCTGGAGTGTCCGGGCGCGCTCGGCCCGGATCTGGCCGGCGGTGCCCAGATGGACCGAGGCCGGGGTGTGCAGGCCGATGCCGGAGTGCCGGTGCTCGTGGTTGTAGTAGGAGAAGAACTCGGTGCAGAAGGCGCGGGCGTGGGTGATTGAGCCGAAGCGTTCGGGAAAGGCCGGGCAGTACTTCAGCGTCCGGAACTGCGCTTCGGAGTAGGGGTTGTCGTTGGACACCGGGGCTGAGGAACAGCGGCCGGTTGAGGTTGGCGCATGTGCCGCCGAATCGGCTGTCGGCGCTGGCCCGCTATGGATCGGGCAGCAAGACGCCCAATCTGGCCCGGGCGGGTGAGCCCAAGCGGACGGCGATGGTGTGTGCGATCGTGCGGCATCTGGAGGCGATGGCGATCGACGACGCGTTGGACCTGTTCGTGCTGCTCATGGCCACCAAGCTGATCAATCCGGCGCGGCGGGCGACCGGCAAGGAGCGCCTGGCGATGCTGCCGCGGTTGGAGAGCGCATCGCGGACGCCGGCGCGCGCGTCCCGGGTGCTGATCGATCAGCTCCGCCTGGTGGAGGAGACCGAGACGGATCTGGATGTGGCCGCGTTGTGGAACGCGGTGGAGAGCGTCGCTTCCAGGGATGAGGTGCGCCAGGCGTTGGAGCAGGTAGAAACGCTCATCGGTCCTGATGCCGACGACGGCGACAGCCGGATGCGTCAGTCCTTGACGGAGCGATACAACACCGTCCGGCTGTTCCTGACGCTGCTGGGTGACTCGGCTGCGCTGGGCGCCGCCTCCGGCGGCAGGCGGGTGCTGGCGGCGGTGAAGCGGTTGCCGGCCCTGGCGCGGCGGAAGGTCAAACAAACGCCGCTGCTGCCCAAGGAGATCGACGAGAAGTTGGTGCCGCCGATGTGGCGGCGCGCTGTCTACGCCAATCCGGATCTGCCCACTGGCTCGGTCGATCGCGACGCGTACGTGATGTGCGTGTTGGAGCACCTAGTCAGGGCCCTGCACCGGCGTGACATCCACGCCGCCCCCTCCCACCGCTGGTCCGATCCTCGCGCCCGGCTACTGGATGGCCCAGCCTGGGCAGGCGGTCCGCGAGGATGTGCTGGCCGGGCTGAACTTGGAGGCGCCGGTGGCCGAGCATCTGGCCGAGCGGGTAACAGCGCTGGACGCTGCCTGGCTGCAGATGGTCGAGCGGCTGGAAGAAGCCGGCGAGGAGGCCAAGGTCTCCATCGTGGCCTCCGACAGGGGCGGGCCCAAACTGAACGTGGAGCGGCTGGGCGCGCTGGGTGAAAGCGAGTCGCTGCGTTGGCTGCGCGCGACCACTTCGGCGATGCTGACGCGTATCGACCTGCCGGACCTGTTGTTCGAGGTGAACGCCTGGACCGGATTCCTGGACGCCTTCGTCCACCTGGGTGAGGCGTTTCTGACTTAATGATGCAGATCGCAGATTCTTCAGCCAGCATCGGTGGCTC
>NZ_BAAAZP010000032.1:0-20070 GCF_039536965.1 Nonomuraea antimicrobica
CCTGACGGGTTCACCAGCCGAGATCAATTACCCGGTCAACGTTCCGGGACGGCCCACTAGGCGCGACCTCAAACGCAAGCTGAAGACGCTGGCCGAGCGTCTCCACCGAGAAGCGGAAGTATGGGAGAACGCCTTCTGATCTGCAGTAAACGGCGCCGCCGTGCCAGGAGGCCTATCTCCTAGGTCAACCAGGCGATGGCGAGCGGCGTTGTGTGCTGGCGCGAGTGTGCGTTGGTGTACTCCTTGGCTGTACAGCAGAGATGAGAATCGCATACCTGGATGCGTGTGGACCCGTCCCCAGGGCCGGTGAGGATCGAGGAGTGGAAGCCGCGAGGCAGCTATAACACCAGCTTAGGAGGGCGGAGGCTATACAGCTGGGATGCACCCTCTGAGCTCGGCAGATGCCTCGCGCGGCGTGTGCCCCCCAAAGATCACCTCGTACATGTCCCCACAAGCGGCATGTGCTCGGACGGTCCCGCGGCGGGCTGACAACCAGGCTGCACTTGCTCATCGAAGCTTGCAGGCTGCCGCTGACGCCGCATCTGACCGCCGGCAACATTGAACTGCACCGCGCCTTCAGGCGGTGCTTGCCAAGCTCCGGCTGAGCGCCACCGAGGCTCCTTCTGCAAGAGCCGTTTCCAGGGTGGCGGGGCGGTTCGATTCTCTGGCGGCAGCCCACTTTTCGTCACCCTTGCCTGGTGGTTCACCGCGTACCTCTACCGCGATCAAGTGGAGTCGCACCTCACTGATGGCACCCTCTGTGCTGGACTCCAGGCGGAGATGGCCGACGACCGTGCCGCCGCGGCAGTCGTCGCTGCCGGCCCGTACGCAGGACCTGGCGGGGTTACGCGTTGCCGAACGGCAGGGCCATTGTGACGGCCGCCTGATCGCAGGTGGGCGCGCTCCGCCCACCTCTTGGAGGGGAGATGAGCGGGTTCGCGGTTCGGCCAGTGGAGACGCCAGTTTTATATCTGCGCACGGGTGCTGCCCCGATCTGTCCTAATCTGTCAGCAATGATCGCTACAGTACGGCTCGCACCACTCTTCGCCCCCGTCCGTCTGCTGACCGTTGCGTCGGCCGTCGTTCCGAAGGAGCGCTCTCGTGGCGTTGCGTTGTCTGTACCAGGGCAGTGCCGATGAACTCGCCGAGATCATCGCCCAAGGTCATCTGGTCGAGGAACTGCGCCGACGCTTCGTCGCGATGCACGGAGCGAAGCCGAGAGAGAGCGAGAGCGCCTCGTGGGGCGGCAGCATCCCCACCGTCGTCGACCTGCTAATCAGCGCTGGCCTGCAAGACGTGCAGGTGCTGGTCGAGCTGACCGCGCCGATCTGCGACGTACGCATGGACATCGTCTTGGTCGGAAGCGAGCGCGAGACCGGTGAAATCTGCGTCGTGGTGGTGGAGAACAAACAGTGGTCGCAGGTTCGGCCGGTGCGTGGCACGCAGATGGTGCACGTGCCGAACGCACCTGGCCGCAACCCGCGCCTGCACCCGGCCGTCCAGGCTGACGGGTACCGGCAGGTTCTGCGCGACTTCGTGCCGATGCTGCGGACCGCCAAGGTTATGAGTCTGGTCAACCTGCACAACATGCCCGCCGCGGTTCTCGAGACCATCCAGGGCGACAGCCAGGAGCTGGAGGGCGGCGCGAAGCGCACGCAGATGTACGGTCAGGAACCGGAGGAACGTGAACGGTTCGCGGCCATGCTCACGAAGACCCTCTCGGGCGAAATGGCACTCGAGCATGCTCACGACCTACTGTCCGCCCGCGTGTCACCGACCGACAGCCTGATGACTGCGGTGAACAAGAGCGTGCGGGGACGCTCCGTCTTCCCCTTGCTGGACGAGCAGCGCAAAGCCGTCGAGTACGTCAAGGTCCAGTTGGCAGCGAGCCGCCGGGGCAACAAGCGGATCGTGCTGATCGTGGGTGGCCCCGGCACCGGCAAGAGCGTGATCGCCTTAGAGCTGCTGGCCGCGTGCAGCAAAGACGGGCTGAAGGTTGCGCACGCCACCGGCAGCCGATCCTTCACCCGCACGCTGTGGGAGTACGCCGGCGAGGACACGCGCGCCAGGCGCATTTTCCGGTACTTCAACAGCTTCGAAACCCTCCGCTCGAAGCTGGACGTGCTCATCGCCGACGAGGCGCACCGGCTCAGGCGCCAGGCATCCGGCACGGGCCCGTCCCAAGTCAAGCAGCTTATTAGTGCGGCGGACGTGCCCGTCTTCCTGCTGGACGAGCATCAGGTAGTGCGTCCCGGCGAAGACGGCACCATCCAGCTGATTGAGAACGCGGCCAAGGAGATGAAGCATGAGGTCTTGCGGATCGACCTGCGCAGCCAGTTCCGTTGCGGCGGCGACCCGGAGTACATCCGCTGGGTCGAACAGCTGCTCGGGCTGGTGACTGGGGAACCGCCGCGCCGGTGGCGGCCGCTGGAGAACTACGAGCTGTACGTCGCCCCCACCCCCGAGGCGATGGAGAAGTTCCTCAACAGGCGCGCTGCCGAGACCAACAGCACCGCCCGCATCGCGGCCGGCTTCTGCTGGCCCTGGTCGTCCCCCCGCAAAGACGGCACCCTGGTCGACAACATACGCATCAATGGCTGGAACAGGCCATGGAACGTCCAGGGCGACGAGTGGGTCGGCGACAGGCCGCCGCACACACTGTGGGCGACACACCCAGGCGGCCACGGCCAGATCGGCTGCATCTACACTGCGCAGGGCTTCGAGTACGCCTGGGCCGGCGTCATCTTCGGCCCAGACCTGGTCTGGCGCGACGGAGGCTGGCAGGCCGACATCAGCCAGAACCGCGACAGGGCGGTCGAGAACGCGCTCGACTTCGACTTCCTGGTCCGCAACACATACCGGGTGCTTGCTACCCGCGGTATGCGCGGCACAGTGTTGCACTCCGTCGACCGCACCACCAACGTGATGCTGGCCAAGCTTGGTGCTCGTCTGCTCGACTATGACGGCGTGCCCATGAACGCTCCGCGGTAGTGGCGGCTATATAGGGATCCTTACGCGGCGTGACCTGGGCGAAAGTCGCTTGTAGTCCTCGTGTCTCAGATATCACCCTGTTCCTAGGGCTCTGAATCTGTCCGACGGCGTACCGGCCCTCTACCCCGCACCTCATGGTCGTTTGTGAGGGCCGGACGACGTCGGACAGCTCTGCTTGCTACAGCTGCAGGATCAGGGCCTCGGCGTGCTGCACGATGGTGTCCGTCAAAGCGGAACAAGCTCACTCCGGCTGAGGCCGGGAGAAGCACGCCTTCGGCTGTCGAGGGCGTGACACGCACCCGAGAGCCGAAGTTCTCGTGCCAGCAGGACTGCGAAACAGAGGTGCTCAGCGCCCGATCGCGGTCTGCTCCGTACGATCCGCCTGCCGCTGCCCGGGGAGGATCCGCCCTACCGGCGCCCTATTGGCGCCTGGGCCATTCTCACAGCCTGCTCCTACTCCGCCGACGGACGCGGATGGCGGTGCCGGCCGCTGACACGCTCACCCGACACGCGTTCGTGCAGGCGTGGGGGATGCCGGCAATCGGCAGCCTAGACTGCTACGTCTCGGACACCTCGAAGAATGCGGCCTAGTCCGGTTATCCGCCGAGCCGGTGGCGCGGCGAGGAGGCCACTGGGCACCGGCGGACGCGAAGACATGAACTTAGACCATGTCCAATCGGTCATCCCAAGGCGAATGCCGTCGTCTCGACCATGTGTTCTCAATTCGGCAGGTGAGCATCCGTTCGGCAATTGATGCCTCGGCTCGAGGGTCTAGTCGAGGCGCTGATGACGGCGGCCTCGTTGAATGGCCTTGGGGCTGAGCGGGCGCTGCGGGGGCGTAACAAGTGTTTGCCCGCTAGGTGCGGCGCCCTTCGGCGTGATGCGGCGGTGGGGCGTACGGCTGCCGCTTCACTTCGATCGAAACCTGTCGATGTGATCAAGGCAGGTGAGCTGGGTTAACGTTGTGTTTGGTTGGCTTAGGTGGTCTTCCGAAGGGTGTTCTTGGGCTAGTTGATACACGCCGGGCCGGGAAGGTCGGATGGGTTGGGAGTGCCGCTTCTGGTGAAGCACTCGGGGCGAGTGTCTTGGCGGCAGTCAGGACGGCGGCGCGCCAGTCGCGGATGGTGGCGGCGCGGCCGTAGACCCGTCTGCTGATGATAGCCGTCACCGAGTGGTGGTGCTCGTAGTCCAAGCCGGGTGGCTGGCGGTGGAGCGGCTCATCATCGGTAAGACCGTCACCAGCGACACTTTTCTTTCAGAGGGGCTGACCAAGCCGCAACAGCATCCTGGCCAAGTTCGGTATCCCCACTCCCAAGAATCGTCGAGACCACCCCCGCCACCACCACCTGACCAGGTACGACACTGCGTCCTAGCGGCACGCCACATCAGCGTGACCGCAGGCGTTCCCGCAGCTCAACCCCTAGACCTATGTACCCTGTCTCAGCACACGGAGCCCGAGCCTGTCGGCAACACGGAAAGCTGTACCGCAGAAAGGACCAAGGCGGCAGCGGGTGGTATTGCAGACACTGGTGGCAGGACTAGTATCCCTTTCAGCAGGAGGACGGAGGGCGTGGTGACCGATCGCATCAGCGAAGACCTGATCCGCATCGCGTTGGACAAGGTCGAAGGCTTCACTTTCGAACGGTTCGTTAATGCCTTCTACGCGTCCTTGACAGGCGCAACCTTTGTGCCCCTTGGTGGAATTAAGGACGGAGGGGCCGACGCACGCGATGGCACGCTATACCAGGACTCCGGGAGAAGGGAGACATACTATCAAGCCAGCATTGAAGTAGATACAGAGGGCAAAATTCGTCGGACCGTAAGTCGACTCAAAGAGTTCGGCAGAGACCCCCGAACGGTCATCTATGTGACCTCTAGGGTCGTGAAGTACTCTGATCGAGTAGAAAGAGACCTTACAGATGAGCTAGACGTGACTATTGTCATCCGCGACGGCAATTACATTGCCGCCCATGTGAATGATGGAGAGTCAACGCGTGGTGCATTCAGAGAATATCTGCAGCAATACACCGATTTCCTGAAAAGCGTCGGTGCGTCTGGACTCATTGCGAGTTCCAAGCATGTTAAGAGCCCCGCTGTTTACGTTTTTCTGGCGCATGAAATAGAACGTCGGGATGGAGATGAATCCCTAGTCAACGCGGTCACCGATGCCCTCGCTCTATGGGCGCTGGAAGGTACTGACCCAGACGCAGGTATCCTTCGAACGGCCGAAGAGATTCTGGAGATCATAGATGGAGAGCTGCCTAGCGTTCACTCATTGGTGGCACCGCGGCTGCAAAGACGCCTGGAGATGATGGCCAAGAAAACCTACTCGGGCGGTCGTGCGGTGAAATGGTACAAGGACCCCAACACCTTTTGCCTGCCCTACGAGGTGCGACAGCGACTTCAGGAAGAGAACACTGCAGACGAATCCCTTAGGCTTCAAGTCCTGGCAAGCATGGATGACCGCCTGCGGGCAAATCCTGTTGAAGGTATGGGTGAAGTAGGTATTCGCCAATCTACCGAGGTGGCCCTCCGCGCAATTCAACTGGCTTTTGAGCGAGAAGGCCTTGAATTCTCGGCCTTCCTGAATTCTGAGTATCAGGCAGAGTATGCCACTATCATGGATTCCGTGCGGGCAGCATTGCAAGAGAATGGATTGACTGGCGCGTACGGTCAACGCGTGGGCGATGGAGCTTTTCTGATCCTTCGGGGCGTGCTATACGACTCGCGAGAGGTGGAACGGAACTACCTCAGGCGCCTTTCGCGTACATATGCGCTACTCTTCACGCTCAATACCGAGCCTCGGTTGATAGAGTTCTTCCAGGATATGTCTGGAGACTTCCGTCTTTATGTAGGCGCTGACCAAATAATACAGGCTCTAAGCGAACGTTATCTTGCTGAAAGTGATCGCGTTACTCACACAACGTTGCTCATGGCGAGCAGGCTCGGCGCCAAGCTTATCCTTCCCGGTCCTGTACTAGAAGAAGTGGTGCATCATCTTCGCATCTGTGATTTTGAGTACCAGAATCATATCGCCAAGGTTGAGCCCTATCTAACATATGAGATCGCAAGAAACGCGCCACATATAATGCTTCGGGCCTATCTCTATGCCAAGATGGCGGACGGAAATGAAGGCCAGCGTAAGCCTAGAAGTTGGGCGACATTTATCGGGCAGTTTGGCACTTACTCTGACTTGCATAAGCAAGTAGCCTTCGATGAAATTCGTCAATATCTTCAAGTCGCGTATGGCTTTCACTATGAGTCCACTGAGGACCTTGAAGGACTTGTCGATCTCCAACAAGTAGACAAGCTTACGCAGCATCTTGCCGAGGTTAAGCGAGACGCACGCCTTGCGCGTAATGACGCTCTTATGGCACTCGCCATCTATGGGAACCGTAAAAAGCGTCGCGAAACCTCAAGGGTATCCGAGTTTGGATATTCCACCTGGTGGCTTACGGCCGAAACGGCGATCCTGAAATATACTCGGGATATCGTAAGCTCAAATGGGGCGCGCTACGTAATGCGTCCTGACTTCCTGTTGAACTTCCTTACCCTTGCGCCCACTGCATCGCAGGCGCGCCAGGCTTTCGCTTCTGTATTTCCGAGCCTGCTGGGAATCAAATTAGCCCGACGTATGCATGCTGACGCGTTCAATAAGATAATGGATACGGTGGCGGAGGCAGTGGATCTTGATGACGCGCGTAAGACCGTTGTAATCTCTAGGGCGATCGACAAACTTAAGAGCGACTTTGCGCGCCAATATATCGACCGAGGGACTGGTAGACGATTCACAGGAGTGGATTTCGCGGTGGCGAGGTCTGCTAAAGAATCGACGAAATCTGAACTTGAATCCACGGATTGATTTCTGCGAACGTTTCTGATCCTTATCGTTCGGTGAGGATTGGACCGACTGACATCGCCATGTCCCCCCGGTCACTGCCGCGCACCTGTATCTCACCACACTGGCGACACGCCCCAAAGCGGGTACACTAGCCTGGCCCTATACAAAGTCGTACATGAACTGCAACTGCTGCTCGCGACCCGGACCGGCACATGCTCGACCGGCTACCAGCGTTTACAACCGCTATGCCGCAACGACCACCGACGAACCTAACAAAGCACTACTAGGGGTCGTTCAGAAACAAAGAGCCCGATACTCGCTGTTGCCTGGGTTGGCTCATTGTAGCCGCGTGCCGAGGAAGTGAACTCAACCCAGCTGTAGGAGAGCGATCCCTTCTCCGGCTCCATACGTGATTTGAAGCTTGGGAAACTGCTTATGGACAGTCCGAGTCAGGGAAGATCGTCCCGCGTATATCCCCGCAGCCGAGCACCGCATCATCCAATGGCGAACCCCCCTCGTAGATCTGGATGTTCCCTGACCACGATGCAGTCATCCGCGGATATGGCAGGATCATGTCGGTGAGCAGCGGTTACGCCTGCTGGCGTCTCGCATCACTTCTCGCTGATCCCGGCACGCCCACGGACCAGAACACGAACAGATCTTGGACGCTGCTGCGGTGAGACCAGAATGGCAGCATCATGACCCGCCACCGCAAGATCGCGCTGCTGTCCGGCTGAAGTTATCCATGCCGCCATCTGTCACTCACCGGGTTCGCGGGGGAGGAGTGAGGCCAACTCGGGTGACCCGTAGGTCAGGAAGACGAGGTCGCTGTCGCTGCTGGTGTCCCAGATGTCGCGGTCGAATGTGACGGGGACTGAGGCCATGGGTGGCTGACCCAAGTAGCGCTCGATGGATATCGCGCCGTCGGAACGTATGAAGGACACACGGGCGTCGTCACGCGCAAGGAAGAGGTTATAGATACCGGGGCGTCCGTCGTCTGGGGTCAGCCAGCGGCCTGAGAGAAGGTTGTTCGTAAGTTTGGTGGCAAGGACTGGCGGAGTAATGTCTCCTACCAGGTCCGGTGGAGCCTTGATGCTGATGCCGTCGTCGGGGGCGCCGAGGTCGTCGGTGCTGACGGGCTGGTTGTTGATGTCCTCGATTTGGGTTCGGATGCTGGCGATCTCGCTGGCGATGACTTCATCGCTGAGGTATGCAGCAAGGACGAGGTCTTCGATGACCTTCTCGACAGTGCCAAGGACAGGTGCAGCGCCGCCGACTATGTTGGTGAAGTCGTCGTAGTCCTCCTTGATGCCCTTGTAGACCTGCTCCTCGACAGTGTCTTGGTAGAAGTAGTTGCTGATCTGGAGATGCCTGTAGGTAGCGCCGATACGGTCGATGCGACCGATGCGCTGCTCGACGCGCATCAGATTCCATGGCATGTCGTAGTTGATGAGGCGGCCCGACGTCTGCAGGTTGAGGCCCTCGCTCATCGAGTCGGTACCGATCAAGACCTCGATACTGCCGTTGCGGAACCGGTTCTTGATCTCGGCCTTGGTAACCGGGTTCCACTTCCCTGCGACCGGATCGTAAATCTCGCCGCCGCGGCCGGAGTAGCAGCCAAGCTTGTTGTAGCCGGCGGCCAGGAGGCGCTCGCGGACGTAGTCCATGGTGTCGGCGTATTGAGTGAAGACCACCGCGGAGTCATACGTCTTGAACGACTCGGCCAGATCCTCGACGAGCTGTTTGGCCTTCGTGTCCTCACCGGTGATGTCGCCGAGGTCGTTGAGGAAGGAACGGAGCTCGCCGATCTCCTCCTTGAGGCGGTCGGCGCGGACGTCGAAGGCCTCGGGGTCGAATAGAGAGCTCTCCAGGTCGGCGCCATCGTCGTCCGTGAGGAGGTCGGCCAGGCTCTTGCCCTGCTCGAGTACGTCAAGGCGGCGCTGAAGGGACTGCTTGATCGCTTCGAAGGAGGAAGTCAGCCGGCGCCGGTAGACGGTCATGATGAAACCGAGGGCCCTGGTGGCTTTGTCGGACTTGTAGGCGTTGTAGTGGCGGCGGATGTACTGCTCGATACGGTCGTACAGCCTCTGCTCGTTCGGCGCCAGGGGGATGAACTCGTCGGTGACGTGTCGATACGGGATGACGACCGAGGCCGGGATGATGCCGGCCGCCTGGTAGGCCCGCATGGTCTTGCGGGTATTGCGGAAAACTCGATCGCGCATCGGGGTGTGGCGGCGAGCCCATTTATCCATCCACTCGGAGGTGGCATTGGGGAACTGTGCCCTGAGGTCAGGCGAAGGGGGGTTGCCGGCCATCCCGATCACCGTTAACGCGTCGGCCCACCCGAGTGCATCGTTGACCTGCTGCTCCAGCTCGTAGTCGTGTTCAGCGAGCGGGTCGGAGAGGTAATCCTCCAGCATGTCGCAGATGAGTTTCCAGCCGCGTCTCTCGGGTGGGTCGCCGAGGTAGGTGAAGTACTGAGTGAAGAAGAACGCCTGCTCACCCCACTTGCCCGGCAGCCCGAGGAGCTCGATGAGGTCCCAGGCCTCGTGGGGGTGCATCTGCATCGGGGTCGCCGAAGCCAGGTAGAGCGCACGCCATAGGTGGCGCCTTTTCATCTCCTGGAGCAGCGTGAGCAGGGAGTTGGGAGTGTCGGCCGCCTTGGAGCCGCGGCGGCGGGCGTGGTGGGCCTCATCGACGAGAACGACATCCCACGGTCCGGCGTCGAGGATCTCGGTACGGCGAGTGCGGCGGCGAGCGAGGTGGGAGGAGGCAAGCACAATCGGAAAGGCCGACCAGGGGTTGGCATTCAAGTCAGTCTCGAGGGGCTGGTCGAACCGGTCGACGAAATTGCCCTTGTCGTAGCGGGCGACGTCGAGATTCATCTTCTCGTGGAGTTCTTCCTGCCACTGTTTCATCACCGAGGCCGGCACTAGGAGCAAGGCCCTTCTTGCCCTGCCGGAGGTGAAGAGCTCACGTAGCACCATGCCTGCCTCGACGGTCTTGCCAAGACCGACCTCGTCGGCGAAGAGATAGCCTCGCGGGTACGTCGACACCACGCGGTGGATCAACTCGGCTTGATGCGGCAGCGGCTGAGCCCACGCTGTTCCCACGCCGGTCCACGCGGACGCCTTCGGCGCATCCCGGAGAGCGACCAGCTCGTCCCAGGCCACCTGGATATCGACGTCCACCTCGGCAGGCGGTGTCTTGTGATCGGCCCCCTCGGGCCTCGGCTGCGGCACGAGAGTGCCGGGCGGAAACGGCGGATTGTCAGGAGCGTGCTCTATCAGGTGTTCTCGGACGGCGGTGGGCAGATCGATGACCGCCCAACCCGCGTCGGGGTGGCCGCGCCAGTGCTGATCGAAGGCTCGCTCCTTGGGCTTGCCGTAGTCCTCCCAGGACTCGGTACGCCAGGAGCGGTAGGCGTCGAAGGTCTCGTGGTTCTTCACCCATGCGGTGACCGAGGCATTGTTGGAGCCGCTGAACGCGACCTTGTGGCCGTAACGGTCTGTGAAGACGCCGTACTTGGTATGGAAGTAACGGCCCGACTCCTTATGGGTAAGCAGGTGGCCATGCTTGTCGACCGGGATGCCGACTCGGATGTGGAGCCGGTTGTTGGCGACCATCCAGGCCAGCACGCTGAGATGCTCGCTCTGCACGATCTTCGTGCCCTCCAGGCCAGGGTCAGCCAGTAGACGCTCGGCAACCACATCGTCGAGTGGGGTGCCGGAGAGCACCGCGTCGACGTCCTTCTTAGCGAGCTGGGCGCCGACGATGAGTCTCATCACGCCGTCACGGGCGATGAAGTGCGCGGTGCCCTGTGCGGCAAATTGCAGCTCTGCCCCGGACCAGTAGCCGACCGCTCGGTCGTAGGCAATGGCTCGGGAAAGCAACGGCTCGTAGAACGTCTCGAACGGTGCGTCGTCGGGCGAGTACATCGACTTAAGCGTCACGTTGCGAAACGAGTCCTCGGCCGTGGCTGGATCGTGCTCGAAGAGACCAACCTGTGCCGGTGGCTTGGCAGCGGCACCGGGAAACAGGGCGTCGTGCTCAGCCAACCTCACGCCATTTCGAAGAGAGTGTCGGGCTTGTCGTCATCCTGCATGGCTAGGTCGGTGGCCTCGGGCAGGGTCACGTCAGGGAAATAGAGCGTGCACATCGTGTCAAGACGACCCGCCTCGGGCACCGCCCACGCGCCCTTGACCTTCGTACGGGGAATCGCGTTGGCAAGGCCCTGCAGTACGGCGTTGAACCCTGCGTCGCTGGTGTAGCCGTGCTTGTCGAGAAACCTCTTGGCCGCTGGCCAGTTGTCGTGTTCAGCGATGTAGAGGGCCGTGTCGACCGCATCGATGACGTTCGCGAAGGACTCTGCGCCCGGGCGTACTCCGGGAAGATCGCTCTCGGCACCGCGCCGCACTCGCTCGCTGGGTGTTAGGAGCTTGACTGTGCCAGATCCCTTTTTGAGAATCCTCGCGCGCTCAAGCTTGTCCACATCAAGACCGCCCACCGCGAGGGCAAGCAGGCGGGCTGTGTCGTACGGGAACTCCCTGGCCGCGAAGGTGTCCCAAGCGAGGAGGACGAAGTCGGTCAGCGTGTCGGACTTCGCGCCCTGCCCAATAAGCCTCGCCCGGCGAAGGTCGACGATCTCCTCCCGAGCCATGGACAGGGCGTCCTCGGGCCGAAGAAGTTGGTCGCGCCCGCTCGCGTCCGGTGTTGAGGAGTACACGGGCCAGCGACGCGAGATGACGGATAGCGTTGGCCCATAGGTTGAGAGCAGAAGGTCGACTCCGCCGATGCCGTCGTTCTGAAACCGAAGCACCGCATCGCGAGCTGCGCGCCGGATCTCGGCCTCGACATCTTCGAGGTAGATCGGTCCGTTGCTCTCATCCTGCTCGCGCTTCCTGCAGGTGAGCATAATAGTGCTATTCGCTGCATTCTTGTTCTTCTGATGGGACGATGTCTCCGACTCGGTGTTTACCGGCCAGGATGTCTCGATCGTGAAGCCCGCGTCGATGATGGCGGAGCCCAGCGCGTCCCACGCCTCGGCCTTCTTGTGCGTGAACATCACGGTCATGACACCGTCCTCTCGCAGAACACGACTACACTCCGCAAAGATTGCGGTCATCTTCGCTGTGTAGTCGGCATCCGCAAGTTGCTTCTTCCGTCGCCCGAACGCAGCGAAGCGTGCGAAATTGGCGATCGCCTCGTTCTCCTTGTCGGTCTCCGTGTCGGCGAAGAAGTCTGGATAAAGGCGACCGAGTGTTGCTTTCTCCCAGACGTAGAAGAAATCAGACAGCTCTGCGTACATGACATTGTCGTAGTACGGCGGATCCATACACAGGTGGGAGACACTCCCCGACGCCAGCGCGCTGAGGTTGGCTGCAGTCCCCTGAGTCACTATGACCGGTGTTTGGACTTGAGACTCAACCAAAGAATCTGGCGACACATGTCCGACCAGCGTGACCAGCTGTTCGTACGCTTCAAGAACCTGATCTAGCGCAAAAGAGGGGAGTTCCTGCGAGCCCTGGAATTCAGCGAAGGTCCATCTGAACGTGAAGTTGTGCTTCTCGAAGACACTTCGGATCGACTGCCGGTTGATGTTCCAAGAGATCGACTTGGCATTGTAGTTCAAAGCCTTGGCCTGGAGCATCCCGAGCACCGTCAGCAGCGCGCGAGCCCTCTCCTGCCCAAGCTCCTCTTCTGCCTCAGTCAGGAGACGTTGCAGTTCTTCTGCGAAGACGGCGTGGACGACCAACTGGCGTTCCGTAAACATTTCGGTCCACTTGGTGATCCCGTACATCCGGTGGCCGCGGTCGTAGTTCGAGATTCCGGTGATCTCCTCTGCGGGGAGACAGCCGGTTGCCTCCCAGCCAGCCCGATGCTCTGCGAGATAGTCACTGGCGCGTTCAAGGTAAGCCGCGTCCTCGCTGCTTGGCGCCCGATATCCTTTGGTGCGGTCAGTCTTGCGGTAGTAGACCGCGTAGAGAACCTGCTCGAACCGACCGGACTGAGCCTCGGCCTTGATGTAAGCGTCATCAATAGCAAGGTCGTCATAAGGGCTGCGGGCTGTGCCGCCAGTCATCAGCCCGGCAGAGGGGGCGAAGTCGATCTCGTCGCCCCGAGCGATCTCGAAGGTGGGCTCGCTCAGGAGGTTGCCGTCTTGGTCGTGCACGACGATTCGCACGGCTGTCTCGTGGCCCTTGGCCTTGTCCAGCCACTGATCAGTGATGAGCGGTACGAGCCCGCCCGTGCGCGGGCAGCGGACGGCGTTCGCCCAGATATAGGTAAGGTATTTCTCACCCTCCTCGTAGACGAAGAACTTGCCAAGCCTTTCTTCTACCCTGCTACGCCAACGGTTCCCGTACTTTTTGAGCTCAGGCGTCAGCTCATGGCCGAAATGGACGGGGATCTCGACCCCGGCCTTCAGAAGGGTGGCGGCTACCGCGTTAAGATCATTCGCTGCGGTAGGAAGACCGAATCGAGCTGAGACGAAGGGGATGGATCCACCTCCTGCGGTTGGGTCCGCCACCAACGGCAGGGAGCCACCCCAGGTGTGACGCAATACCTCGTGGAGAAGTGCCATGTCGCCAGCGCCCGGTAGGTTCTTGAAGGCCGGACGGTACCCGTATGCGGCTGCACCCAGCGTCTCCCCTCGCTCGGTGGCGGCGGCAATCCGTCGGCGTGCGGCAATGGGGTCACCCCAAATCCCAACCAACTTCAGGACCCAGAGTTTGTAGGCTGCCGGGTTCGACAACTCGGGATGGTCGGGAAAGGCGTCGCCCAGCTGTGGGTTCCATGTAGGGAGCAGGCCTGCTAACACGACTGCGGCCGACGCCACCAGCGGACGGCGCGCCCACCATACGTGAAGTGCCTTCAGTTTCGGAAACTGGCCCGGGATGGGGGCCGCTTCGCGGCGGGACTCGATGCCGAGCTCAGCGACGGGAAGCCAGTCCTCGATGAGGACACGCGGTTTGGTGCTCATGAGGTGGCTCTTTCAGTCGTCGGAGAGGAGGGTGCGGAGGGCCTTGCGGGCGCGATTGGCGTCGATGCCAATGCACTTGGAGTACCAGTAGTAGGTCTCCTCCGTGCTCATGGCGTTGATGCCGGCGACGAGTGCACGGACGCGCTCGTGCTTGGCAATGGGCTGGGTGGCCATCAGAATCAGGGCCAGGCGTACGCCGTAGGATTCGGTGAGCCGAATGGGTGCTTTCCGGGTGAAGGTCAGCACACTGGGCTGGTGGCCTGATCCCCTTATGGCTGCGAAGAGGGCGTCGATGACGCGGCCCGTCTGCTGAGGGGTGAGGGTGACGACGGCCGTAGCAAGGACAGAGCCAGCCTTGCCGTACGTCTCTTCGATAGTGAGGCCGTAGATCTCGCCACGGCCGGGCTGCACGATCAGACGGAAACCACGGACGCCCGTGACAGCAGCGAGCCGACGGCTCATGGCAGTCGTCACGTACTGGGGGGCGGTCACTTGGTCACCTCTGCAGTCATGGTGGTGCTCTTCATACCGAGCTTCTTGATGACGTCATGGATCTGCGCGAACTGCGGGTCGTTGACGTCGAGTGCCGGGTCAAATCGGAAGGTGAGGGTGAGGTCGCCGACCACCTTCGTGGCGGCGGTGAGCGCCTTCTTGGCGTGGCCATAGGCCACCTGGAAGTCGGCGCGCTCCGCGGTGCCCTGGAACTGGATGCCGCCTCCAGTGAGACCTTTGTATTCTGCGCGAATAGTGGAACGGACCGTGATGGTCTGCTTCTGCAGCATGCCGAGCGAGACGACGGCGAGGTCGATGTCGCTAGTGCCAGACGCAGTATCCGCGCCCACCTTCAAAGTGAGAGTCCTGATAGTGCGGATCGCGTAGTCGGAGACAGCATCAAGAAGGGTCTGCATGGCCGCGCCACCGGGGCCGTTCGCGGTGAAGGTCTTGGAGGTGGCAATGCGAGTGGGGACCTCGACGCCGATCTCATCGGCGGCCTCCCGGGGGAGGATGTGGAGGGTGTCGAGGCCCTTGTCCTTGATCGCCGAGGGTGAGAGCGCCCGGACGCTGGCGGCAGGCTCGATGTCGGTAACAACAAACCAGCTGTACTCACTGGACTGGACGGCGGTGGCTAACAGGTCGAGCACGTCGGTCTTGGAGGGCTCGCCGCCGCAGACGGCCTCAAGGCGGGTGCGGACGTCGGCGCCGGTGAGCTGGTCGCTGGTGAGCACTGAACGAAGGTCAGTCTGGGTGGGTTTACGGACCAACAGGCCACGCTTCTGTGCCTCGGCCATGGTCATGACCTCGGCGTCGGCGCTGAAGGCGATCGACATGCCAGCCTGGCTGTTGGCCGTGTAGGCCTTGCCGCTGGCCGAGTCGTAGTAGACCCAGTGGTCGTGGTTAACGCCGTTGACAATCGCGTCACGCAGCAGGGAGGTATTGCGAACGATGGAGGCTTTGTGGTCGGACCAGAAGTAGTCGGCGATCGCTGCCGTGCTCGTGGCCTCCTTGTTGGCCCAGGTGCGGTTGCGCAGGAAGGAGGCGGTGAACGGGCTAGTACGGATCTTGTCCTCGTCGGTCAGCAGGGTGATGACTGCAGAGGTGGCGTTCTTCGGGTCGCCCTGGGACTGGGCGGGAAGCTCCCGGTGGCGCAGGTAGCCGGTGGCCTTCTCGTCGGCCGGGTAGTAGATGTGCTTGAAGCACCGGGTGACCGCGATGCGTGCCTGGAGGCGGGCCTCCTTGTCGTAGGCCTCGACCTTCTTGCGAACCTCCTCGCTGAACTGACCCAGCCGATGGGTATCGGCAGCGAGGTTGTTGGAGGCGATCAGGGCACGTGCACGGTCCTTAAGCACGTGGACCTGCTCGGCGTCGGCCAGGGCGAAAACCAGAGAGTTGCGGTATCTGCGCGGCGTACCGACCGAGCCGACCTTGTCGAGCATCTCTATGATCTGTGCCGGTGGCTGGTCGGCGTGGGCTGGGTCGACGGTGACGACATCGTGGTCGAGTACGACCACACGCAGCGCGTCCTTGTCCGGAATCTCAGCAGGGCCTGATGGGAAATGGATCGCGGTGATGCCACCGTCGTTGGCGAACGCCTTCTTAATCAGGCTATCGACTTCCGCGGCCACCGCGGTGTTGGCGACGTTTCGCTTCTCGGTCTCGATGATGGCGTTGACGTTGGGCTCGATGTTGAAGCGCCAGCGAGCACCGTCGTACGACAGGTGCCAGAAGACCTTCTCCGACTCGGTCAACGCCTTCTCGAAGATGGTGGCGTCCTCGCCGGGACGCAGAGTGCCGACCAGCCAGTCGTTGCGGCCTGCCCCCGCAGTGGACACCATCTCCAGGGAGTGGGTGAATACGGTGCGGGCCACGCGGGTGGCATAGGCAGGCTTGCCGGGGAAGACGTCGGCGTCGACGACAGCGGCGTGGGAGGCTTTGGAGGCGAAGTCGCCCTTGGCTACGCTCGCGTACTCGGCGCGGCCGAGGCCGTCGGTGAGGTGGTTGAGGACCGGCTCGTTGGAATAGTCGATGTCGCCGACGTTGATGATCGCCGTGTTGTCGTTGGTGGCGTAGATGTTGGCCACGACCTCAGCCAGGAGCTTCAGGGCGCCGCGGGCGCGCTGGAACTCGGTTATGTTGCCTAGGCGCTTATCGAGGACGCGGACCAGCTCGGGGTGAAACGGGTAGCTCTTGGCGACCAAATCGCCGTAGGAAGCCGGGTGTTCGGCGCCGCCGGCGAGCTGCTCGGTCTTGGCGAGCTTCTCGTAAAAGTCCCGGTAAGCGTCCCCGGCTGCCTTGGCGGCGTCCTCGTCGACGGAAGCGAAGATGCGCTTCTTGAGAATTTCGCCGATCTCATTGTCATCGGCCGGCTTGATCACCGCGCTCGGCTGCACCGCGCGGGTCAGCACGTCGCCGATCTCCTGGGCGGCCTTGACGGAGGCGGCGTTGGCGGCGTCAGTCTTCTCCTTCTCTTCACCGGTCAGCTCACTGATCTCGGTGGTCTCCGCGCCGAACGCGTTGGTGGTCGCGGCCAGCGTGATGATGACCGAGACCCTGTTGGTCGGATCGGAGGCGACTTCGAAGAGGTTGCCGAGGAAGACCGGTATCGCGCCGGCCATGCGGCGTATGTCCTCGCTCCCGGAGGAGGCCACCGCGCGCAGATACTTGGCTAACTCATCGATGATCACGACCGTCGGCTTGCCACGGAAGGCGGCCCTGATCGTGGCGGTGCCCGGAGCGGTGCGCTGGGTGTCGTTCGCCTCCATCGCTGCGAACGCGTCATCGCCGATCTGGGCAGCCATCTCACCCCACATCGTGTAAGTGCGATGGCCGTTGGTCTCAATACCCGCGGTGGGGTCGAGCGCGTCGCCGACCAGGGCCGCGACCTGGACCGGGCCGTCGGGAAGCAGACTTAGGTCGAGGAACTCAGTGATGTTGGACGGCCGGGCACCCTTGGCGAGGTGGTAGACGGCGGTCAGACCGTGGGTCTTACCGCCACCGAACGAGGTCGTCGGGCGAAGTACGCCGTTCTCCCCCGCGACACCCTTCAGTCCGCTGAGGCGGCCGAAAGTCTTGGTGAGTAGCGTCTTCAGGCCGCTCGTGGGGTAGGTCTGCGCAAAGAACGCTTCCGCGTCGCCGTACACCGGATAGTGCTCCGCGTCGCGGACCACCTTGTCCAGCTGAGCTGCGAAGTGGTTGTCTGCCAACCCGCCTTCGAGGACATCGTCGCGAGGATGACATACCTCCCGGAGAGGTACCAGATGTGCCACAAGCTTCCACCCCATCGTTATTAACGCGCTCAAGAGGTCCGGGAGTGTGAGATTTCGCCACATCGCCCCGAGCCTTACATAACACCAGATGTTATTGGGCGCGGTAAAGCAATGATCAATTCGCGTCTAAGTTGTTATCTGGCACGTCAACTTCTGGGCGAGGTGCGAGGCATGCGGAGCGTCTGAGGCGCAAGTATTCGCTGCTCCTGCCCGTGAAACCTGGGCTGCTCGCCGTGCTCGGATGGGCATAGGCCGAAACCACCATTTCGGATACGCCGGATTGTCGGCCGGCTCCGTCCCAGATGCCGCGCGATCGCGAGACCGACCAGCCACGTGTACGCAAATCCTGCGCTTCCATGTCTTCCCCCTGTGTGAGCATCGATGCGGGACGAGCGCGGGCGGGTACGCCACCGTACCTCTCTGCACGGAAGCCGCTCCATTTGCTTCCAGCATCAGACGCTGCACGGAGTCGCCGAAGCCCAACGGGCATTTCATTTTAAAAGCGGAAGAATGCGACGTGCTGCACGTGTGGTGCCAAAATAAAAACCAAAAGTGGCCATATGCACTAAATCTGCTACGTGGCATCCTTGATGGACCTATCGGGTAGAGCCCATGGCATTAGCATAAAAGCCGCAAAAAAAATAGCGAACTAAATGACAACGCTTTCAGTCGTAGCTGGTGTAGGCAAATACCAGAGGCGGCCTAGCCGCCTCGGCTCCCCCTGGAGAAAAGCCATGTCGTCCACCATACTGAGGGCCACCGTCTATCGAATCACCGGCGTCAGGCCGACCATGGAGGGCATGTTCGACGCTACTACCTCCGGTCGCCTGGCAGGGCCGGGCGTCGATTTCCACGCGTTCGAGATCGCAGGCGCGCCGGCGATTCTCTACTACAGCCAGCGGTCCACTACGGAGCCTGAGTGGTGTCCAAGACTGTCCCAGCTCACGGGCCTGCCCCTTGCCCTCCTTAGGCAGGAGGCGGAGGCAGTGCTCGTCATCGCCGCCGACGGTCACGTCTACGCGCTTGGCTTCGGCCAGGGCCATCTGTCCATCTCCGGCATCAAGGAGCGCGGCTTTGGCCTTCGCTGCGCGCTACGCACTGTCGACCCGGGCCAGGTCCAGGATGTCGTCCGCCGGGCAATCGGCGGCTTCTCCCGGCAGGACTCGACGATGGCCCCGGGCGGAATTCCTATTGGCGTCGTCGGGGTGCGCGGCTACACCGAGCTGGTGAAGAGGCTCGGCGGCCTGATCAAAGCGTCTGATCTGGGCCTCAACCACCGTGAGTCGATTTCTGTCGAAGGCGGAGACGGGCTTCGACTCCCGATCCCGCTGGAGCAGGCGAAATTCCTGGCACTGCTGCGGCGCCTCAACGAGATCCGCGATCGCCAGGTGCGTCCCGAGTTCGAGTCGCTTGAGGCCATCCAACCAGTGGGCGACGAGGTGCTGTCCCAGCGACTAGACGCGCTGCTAGACGAAGGGCTACGAGAGAGCGGCGACATCCGGGTGCAACTCGTCATCCCGGCGGATCTCGGCGAGCGTCGCCATGGCTGTCGCTCCTATCTCATCAAAGTCGGCAGCGTGCCCATTGTCAGGGAGGAGCTTGACCTGGCTGACCTCCGGGGGCGCTGCAAGGTCCAGTACAGTCGCACCCCCGTCGCCGCACTTCGGGAGGGTCGCATCGACATGTGCTCCGACAGCGAAGGTACGCAGTCAATCGGCCACACCTCAGCGATCCGTTGGATCGAGGCCACCGTGCCAATCGGGCCGCGTATCTACCAGCTCAGTGACGGTGAGTGGTACGAATGCGGCACTGTCTATCTGGATTCGATCAAGCGCCGAATGCGCGAACTGGTCGTGGAACAGCCAGAGCTCGCCATGTTGCCGTGGCATCCGGACGAGACCGAGGAGGACTATAACAAGCGGATGCAGCGCCACTTCGGCCCAGCCATGTACGTCTGCCTCGACCGATACCTCGTCCGAACGCCCCAGCACAGCAGGGGCAGAGGTATGGAGGCCTGTGATGGAATCACTGACCGCCACACTCTGGTCCACGTCAAGGCGGCCGCCAGCTCCGAACCGCTGGGGCATCAATTCAACCAGGCACTCATCTCCACCCAGGCCCTGTACGAGGAGCCGGAGGCGCGGGCAAAGTTCAGTGCCAAAGTCTCGAGGCTCAGTGGCGGCCGGCTCACGGTACCGGAGGACTTCAGACCCGAAAAGGTCATACTGGCAATCCTCCTCAAGGACAAGGAACTAACCCCCGACTCGCTCTACCCGTTCGCGCAGGTGGCGCTCGTGTACCTCGCAGACACGCTCATGCGGCAGTACGGCGTGACGGTCGAGGTCGCTGCAATTCCAGTTGAGTCGGCTCATGACACGGAGGCAGCATAACGGGGACTTCGACGTACGCGACGTTCCGCTGATGCAGGTTCACTGAGCTGTTTTCATCCTCGGCGGGCACTTGCTGATCACAGCATGATCGCGAGTCCGACG